>JAOZHB010000018.1 GCA_026015035.1 Candidatus Bathyarchaeota archaeon
AGACAGGCAGGAGCCAGAGCTGTTTATGTATCGGAGCCAGCCAAGGTACGTGCGGCTAAAGCTGCTGAGTTAGGGGCGGACCAAGTCTTTAATCCCTTTGAAGAAGACGTGATCGCTGCGATCGTCCAGTTAACGGGGGGAAAAGGACCTGACATCGTCTATGAATGCGCTGCAGCCAAGAACACCCTCAACCAAGCCTGCCAATTAGTAGCACGAAACGGGAGGATAACCTGCCTTGCGGTTTATCAAGAACCCATAACGTTAACCCCTTTAGACTGGTACACGATGCAGCCTGAAATCAAGTTTACCACAAATGGCGATTCAACTCCCTTTGACTGGGAGATGGCTGTGGAAGTTATGCTAAAGGGTCAGATTGACGTCGAAACAACCATTTCTACAATCATTCCTCTAGACGAGATCCAAGAGACGTTTCAGACTCTTTTGAACCCCTCAAAAAACACGATGCTACGCGTTTTAGTAGAACCGTGAGCAGCGTCTTCCGTCATCAACTGTTTACGTCTATGCGCGTGTAATAGAAGGGGCCATCGTTGGTTTTGGCGACGCGCGCACGTGTAAGGGTCACATACGCGTGGGTGAAGTCAACGATAGTCAAGCTAATCTTTTCTTGATGCGGTCAATTTGTCTTTGTGTGAGCGGGAGTTCTGCGTTTTCGAGAATAGATGTCAACATGAGTAGGTTTTCATTCGACACCAAGTTTTCGGTTGACATTTCGATGCTGAGGCGATCACCGGGAATGATGGATCTCAGAAGCTGAAGTGAGTGCTCTTTCACAGCTTGGGGGCCAAGAGTGTATACTGATCCGGGATACCCCATCCAGATGACCTTGTTCTTCCAACGGGATAACGCATTGTGAATGGCCAAGTCACCCATCGGTGGAGGGTGAACGGCTTCGATGATGTCGATTGACGTCTGAGCGATTAAATCTTTGAGGATGTTCAGTCTTCCATCCATATGAACTGCCATGAATTTCCCCTGTTCATGTAAAATGTCGGCGCATTCGTCATAGGTAGGCATAAAATATTGTTTGAATAATCGTGGATTTACCAATACGCCGTCAATGTTGTCCCCAAACATTACGACATCCGCTGGTGAATGAGCCGCGATCTCGTACATCGACGAATAACTCGTTACTAGTGACTCGTAAAGGTCGTCCACTTTCTCTCGATATCTCGCGTGGTGAATGTAGAACCGTCCTCCTTCGCTTCCAACCCAGTCAATCATGAGCATTTGCATTGGCGAGTGAGGTAAAGACGCGACGACAAGACCGTCTTCTCCTAACCACTCTTTTGCTTGCTCGATGGGGAAATAATACGGCTGATACTCGGTGTGATCCACAATATATTTCACTACGGCGTAATCTTCAACCCTCTTTACTAAGCGAGTGATATGCCATGGCGTCACGTCTCGCCAACTTCGAAGTCCGTGCCACTGCCCAACCCCTGGCTCCCTCTTTTCATCCTGATACACCGAACCAATGGGAGTACTATATACTACACGATACAGGCCTGAGCCTTTTGAAGGATCATGAATTATCTGTCGTTTAACATTGTGTAGTATTGTTGTATGGGGTGGACGAAGCCAACAGATTCCCATCCCTCGATTTCGGCATTCTCGTTCAGCCCACCCGATCTGACTGTGTCGCCACCAATGGAAAAAAGGTAAGCTTTCAACCACGTCGCCATGTAACATGGCCAATATTTTTTCTCGAAAGGTTTGCACGGTCATCATTCCCCACTAGTTTGAGTCATCCATTCAACGCATTTCTTGACGCCTTCTACAGCGTCAGCAGCTCGGTGATCAGCGCCAATATCCTTTGCAAATGCTGATGTCACGGGGGTTCCTCCGACAATCACTTTTACCTTATCTCGTGTTCCCGCGTTAGTTAATGCCTCAATGACATCCCTCATTTTCGGCATCGTCACAGTGAGTAAGGCAGATAATCCAATGACGTTCGGAGTATTCTTAATCACAGCGTCGACGATGGTTTCTGTGGGAACATCGGTTCCCAGGTCAATGACCTCAAACCCCCGAGCAATGAGCAGGGTCGTGACAATGTTTTTCCCAATGTCGTGATGATCCCCTTCAACTGTTGCTATCACGACTTTACCGCGGTGTTGAGACCTCTCATCTGTCAGATGAGGGTTAATAACCTCTAGGCCTTCCTTCATTACAGCACCGGCCACGATCAGTTCCGATAAAAAATATTCTCCACTCTCGAATTTTTCTCCAACGATTTGCATTCCAACGGCCATACCATCCGTTATCGCTCGTAACGGGTCAATGCCCGCATCTATCGCTCGTTTCGCGTCTTGGACTATCAGATCAAAGTCGAGATTCATAATATCGTTTTTTAGAGCATCCAATATCTCAGTTGTTGACACAGTTCGTTACCTCGCCATGCACGCGTTAAATCTATTTGGACTTAATTTTGTAATATCTTTTATCAAATGTTTTTAGCTAGTTAGATATTATTAAGGGCATAATATAACAAATATTTTATTGCTATATACGAAGAGAGTGGGTGTGGTAATGATGATAAATAGTCCAGCTAAAAAAGCCATCGTAATCGCAACCGATGGTGCCAGTATGGAGCTTGTACTGAATATGGTGAAGTGGGGACATATGCCTCACGTCGCTAAACTCTTACAACGAGGAGTGTACCGTCCAATGGTAGGAGCTTTTCCCACTTTAACCCCTCCTGGCTGGACCTCGCTCTACACAGGTTCATGGCATAGCACTCACGAAGTGATGGACTTCAATATCAGAGCTGTAGGAAAACCATTAAGTGAAACAGTCTGGGGCATTAACACAGCGTTATCCAAGTCAGAATACTTATGGAATACAGCTGAACGCGCTGGCAAAATACCCATCCTCGTTAAAGTGGAAATGTCCTGGCCTCCAACAATACAAAAGGGGATCCAAATTGAAGGAACCGGACCTGGAGTGTCCAACCACCACCAAATCGCAGGCTATCACTTATTTGTCGGTGGTAAATGGGCGCCCCGTCCAATAGGCGGAGAACGTGATCCAGAATCGGTTGATCCCAGCGCATTACAGGAAGACATGCCCTATGACCCAATACAGATTACTGTGGCCGAGGCTGCGTTGTGGCAAAACCTACCCAAGTCAGAACGACCGTATCGCGAGGTTGAGCTCACGCTCACGCCTTTAAAACGAGGTCGAGGTAACATGTTACGAGGAACGAAAAGCCAATCCAAACACATCTATGGTCTCATCTATGCCCGAACCAGCCAAGGCTACGACGCCGTCCGGGTGTGTAGATCTCGCGACGCTCGAGACTCATACTGTGATTTGCAAGAAGGTACATGGAGTGAATGGCTGTTGGAGTCCTTTGAAATCGATGGCGAACAGGTGGTTGGAAACATCCGAATGAAGCTCATTTCACTGAGTAAAGACGGTAGTGAATTTGAGCTCTTTGTTCCTCAGATCTGGCCCATTGAAGGATATGGATATCCTCGGGGAATAGCCAACAAACTGTATCGTAAGCTGGGGCCCTTTCTGCAAAATCCCGCCAGAGACGCGTTAGGCCTCATTGATGATGACACCTATTTCGAATTACTGGAATATTACCATCAACATCTAGCGAGTGTAGCACAGGAACTCGCATCAACCAATGAGTGGGATATTCTCTTCAATGAAACTCATGCGTCAGATTACGGTGATCACTTCTTTCTTGGACAAGCCGACGAAACGAGTGGCGCTGACCCAAACACGGTGAAACGGTGTTTCGACGGCTTGGCTCGTACTTACTCTTCCATCGACAGTTGGATCGGTCGAATAGTAGAGATCGCAGATGATGACACAGTCGTTGTTATCGCCTCTGATCATGGAGGCACCTCTACCCAGTTTAAACCCGTAGTCGTCAATGACGTGCTAGCAAAAGCGGGGTTACTAGCGTATAAGAACAATGGTGAAATCGATTGGACTAAGACACGGGCAGCACACATAGGCTTAATACATGTTTTTATCAATCTAGAAGGTCGAGAACCGAATGGAATTGTCGATCCAAACGAATACGAGGCTACCCAACGAGAAATAATTGACGCGTTATTGGACTACAAAGATCCGGAAACAGGCTTCAGGCCATTTTCCCTAGCTATCTCAAGAGAGAACGCGGAAATACTCCGTCTCAGTGGTGATTTGGTTGGCGATGTAGTGTTTGGCGTCCATCCAAGCTTTGATGGAGCCCATGGACGACAGCTTCCAGTAGGCAGCTTTGGGATGAGTGGCCAACATTCCGTATTCATTATGGCTGGACCAGGAGTAAAAAAGGGCCTAGCATTACATAGAAGTGTAAACGTAGTGGATGTAGCGCCTACACTTTGCTATTTATTAGGATGGCCCATGCCAAGGAATGCGGAAGGAAAAGTGATTTATGAGGCTCTTGAAGACCCCAACTGGCACCTAAAATAAGTTATAATATGCTATATTATACCTAGCTAGCTTAGTCCAATAAGTGGTAGCACGCGCGCTTTTATGGACAGGATGACGCGTCTAGTGGAGTTGTCTTTCCAAGAACTCCACCATCGCTGGGTATGCGATTCTTTTATTCTTAAGCCTCACGACACCATGTCCCTCATCTTGGAACACGATGAAATCCACGGGTTTACCCTTTTCCCTCATGACCTTGACCATCTGCTCCGACTCACTCAATGGTACCCTGGGGTCGTTGGCTCCCTGTATGACCATAAGGGGAGCCTTTATATTGTCTATGTGGTTTACCGGGGCTATGCTCTCCAAAAACTCCCTGTCCTCCTTGAGGCTCCCGTACTCAGCTTCCCTGTGCCTCCGCCGGTAGCCGCTGGTGTTCTCCAGAAAGGTGGCAAGGTTGCTAATCCCCACCACGTCTATCCCCGCGGCCCATAGGTCGGGGTGGACCGTGACGGCTGAGAGGACCATGAAGCCCCCGTAGCTCCCACCCATGACCGCGATCCTGTATCCATCCACGTTGGGCTGCTCCTTCAGCCATTGAGCTCCCTGAGCCAAATCTCTCACCGAGTCCATCCTCTTTCTGGTGTCATCTAGGTGGCTGTATGCCTTACCATATCCTGTTGATCCGCGCACGTTGGGCAGGAAAACACCGTAACCCTTGTTAAGGAAGTATTGGACCCTGAAATCGAACCGCGGACGGGACTGAGACTCGGGTCCCCCGTGGACCAACACGATCACCGGCGACTTTTCCCCTTCAGGACTCTTGTAGAACCATGCAGGGATCATTCGTGGCTCATCCCTTTCGTTCTCGTCGAAGGTAGGGTAGTGGACAAGCTCAGGAGTTGAGAAGGATTCAGGAGGTATACCTCCCGTGGAGGAGTTGGTGGCTCTGCGTATGCCACCTGTCTTCAGATCCCAGAGGTAGATGTCCAGAGGCTTGGTTGCCTTCGAATAGGAGAAAGCTAGCCTAGACGAGTCGGGGCTGAAGACTGGGGTGCCATTCACGACTCCAGGGGTTTCCCCAAGCTCCACCTTCGTTGTCTCTCCTCTCTTGAGGTCCATGGCGTACAGCTCTGAGAAGCCCTCCACGTTGACCTCGTAACCGAGGAATCTCCTATCTGGCGAGATGACCAATGCTCCTACATCCCAACCCAGGGCCTGAACCGTCTCCAACTCCAAGGACTGAAGGCCCAAGCGGGCTAGGTAGAGGAAGTCCGAATCCACATCTGTGAAAAGGTAGATGGACTCTCCATCGTGTGCGTAGCAGGGTGTCAGGTATCTGGCTTCCTCCCCAGTTGGAGAAATTTCCCTGGCCTCCTTGGCTGCGATATCTATCTCGAAGAGCTGGTTGCTGAATGAGCTCTGGATCCTCGAGCATAGAACCCGCCCACCATCAGGAGAAAATGATAGGTCCCTGATGTAGCCGGGCTGTTCGTTCTCCCACAGGAGCTCTGCCTTCCCGTTCAGATGTTGTATGTAGGCGTCGAAGATTGAAGGTTTTCGTCTGTTGGCGGCGAAGAGAAGGGACTGACCGTCTCGGGACCACTCACCAGGCAGGTGTACAGCGTCGCCGTGGCCCTCTGTCAGGCAGGTTTCTGAGTCGTCGCCTTGGATCAGGTATATTTGAGCCTTCTCGTTTCCACCGACATCTCGACCGAAGATGAGGCTACCGTCACCCTTCACAGGGGAGCAGGCGAGCCATTGAACCCTCTCTGCCTCGAAAGTCAGCTGCTCGGGCCAGCATACGCTGTCGGTGTCTGCCTTGACCTTCCAGGCTTGGGGTATCCCTGTTATGTCTGATATGAAGGCCACATGTCTGTTGTCTGAGAAGTATTTTGGGTGGTAGGCTGAATGTATGTTCAGGTATCTGGAGATGGGGTAACCGGTTTCAGCTTTCATGAGATATGATAGCTAGTCAGTACTTCTTTATCTTTACGTTAACCCGGAAACAGTCTTCTAGAAGCCCCTGGTTAATTAATTAATTCAACCACTCCTTCTTTTCAGTCAAACTCTGTTTTTTTGAGGCAATTCATAAATAGAAGGTCTCTGGCGTTTTTGGTTAACATAGAATTATGGAGAAATTGCTGTGTCAAATATAGCGCCTTTTGGAGTAAGAGGGAGGACCCGTTTTTTGTCGATGATAGCGGTTTTCGCTGCTCTCAACGTTGTTTTTGACGCGATAATTATTCCTCAATTCTCTTCAGGCGTGTGGTTTGGACTCGTTTATCTTATTGTACCAATTACAGGCATCGTTCTTGGTCCTTATGCAGGGTTCCTATCAACGCTTATGGGCGTGTTTGTTGGTCACGCTATTAGTCCTAGAGGAATAGAAGAATTTCTCTTCACCTTTGGCGCCCCTTTAGGAGCCATGATTTCTGGTATGCTATTTCAAAAAAAATGGAAAGTGGTTTTCACCTATTATACGGTTTTACTGTTTTCATATTTTATTACGCCCGTCGCTTGGCAGCTCCCTGTTTGGGGAATGTGGGACGTTTACTGTGCGTATCTCGTTCTTTTACTAACCATAGGGTTTATTCGATTAAAGGGTGATCGAATTAATCCTTTTAAAAATGATTTATTCTTGTACGGTTTTTGTGCGTTTATTGGTTTGGAAGCGGATATTCTCTTTAGAATATTTGTATTTATTCCAGGTCAGACTTTTCAGTCTATTTATGGTCTTCCGATAGAGGTATTACAAAGTATATGGGTTGCTGGAGCCTTAATAACGCCTTTCAAAGTAGCCATATCAACAAGTATAACAGCGTTGTTAGGATCTAGATTAGCTAGAATATATTTAAGAAATGAATAGTGAATTAAGGAGTGACAAAAAGTCTCTTGATCTCATTAATAAAAATCTTGACTCTGCCTCTCAAGAGACACGTAGGTGAACACCTAATAGGAACACGTGCTTCTTTCCCGGAAATTTACATGGGGTGTCTTCTAAAGTGAGTGGTTAAGTTGCGCGCGCTTCTAGCCAGCCAGTTTTTTAAGCATCTCTGCGTATTCTGCAACTTGTGCGACGGTTTCAGGGCTGTTTTCCCATCGCTTGAACATCTTTTCTTGGAGACTCCAGTTTTTTAATCGTTCTTCGTCACGACCCAGCATTTCCCATAATCCTCCAATCCTACACGTCTTACCCATACCACATGTGAAACATGGGGGTATATTCGTCTGGTGATAGATATATCCCAGTATGTTATCTGATCCCACACGTTCAACAAATTTTGGCAATAGCCGGTATTTACTTCGTCTGAACAGGCCGCATGCCACTAGAAGCATCGGTTTGTTTTGGAGAAGCCGTGTGACATGACGAAAACACCACAATCTGGACAGGAAACTGTACATCCACGCTGTGATATTACCCCCATTAACCGACGTTCCCAGGACGATGGCATCTGACTTCAGTAGTGGCTCATAGAAGGGTTGGAGATCGTCGTCTATCGGACACATATTCGTCGACGCACAGAGGTACGCACATCCTCGACAAGGATCGTATCGAAGCGTACTCAGATTCACAAAGATATGTTCTCTGCCACTTTGCTCAAGCAACGCCTTGACTATCCGATCAGTATTCCCATTCAGAATGGGGCTACCACTCACACCAACTATTGTCAAATTAAGACCTCTCTAATGCTCACCCCGTGTCATAATTATAACCTTATAAGGTTTTAGATGGGTGTAGCTAGCTTTTTCTCGACTTTTACGTATTTTACTTGTTTTGGCTATGTGGTTGTGTTATTAGATCGGAGTGGTTTCTGTGATATTCAACAACTGACTTAAACGCGTAGGGCGATGGGTTGGAGAGACGAGAGGACTGTCTAGCTAACATCCTCAACACGATTTTAGGGCAATTGAACTATTTTATGGAAGTAAAAGCTAACCTATTTTGATTGGACGGAATAAAGCCTTGGGATTCAATGATGCCGGCGGAGCTAAGTCCTCGAGCCTATAAAGCCTCCCTGCCGGATAAGGATGTCCTGTAGCTCAGCTACATCAATGTCCCTAAGTGGCTTCCCACTCTTTAGTGAGAGAGCTGACGCCGTTCCAGCTCCCTGAGCAACAGCAATGGTTGTCGGCACCATCCTCGTCGCGCCCTGCGCGTCATGAGTCGTTGATATGCATCTCCCAACAGCCAAGACATTCTCCAAGCCTTTAACGAGTATAGACCTGTAGGGTATCTGGTAGTATTCGCCCTCGGGTGGAGCGACTAGTTCACTCCAAGCGCCTTTAACGTCGTGGATGTCTATCCTTGCAGAGCCTGCGGCGATGGCGTCGGGGAACTTTCTTGCATGTAGAACATCGTCCCTCGTTAGTATGTATTCCCCGGTAATCCTCCTGGACTCCCGCACCCCAATATAGGAGCCTACGTCCACTAGGTAGGAATTCTCGAATCCCTTCATGTACTTTCTGACGAAATTCATCAACTGCATGACCTGTCTTAGGCCCTCCACCTCGGCCCTAGTCGTATCCTCAGCCTTAGCAGGGTCTATTCCGTGAATTCTAGTTGTGTTGACGTAGACTACTCCCTTAACCGGGGTCAGATGGAACCAGAAGCGGCCTGTTGGGAAGCTGTACACCCCCTCCCTCTTCGCCTCTTCCACCTCTCTTAGATATGGATGTGCGTTGTGTGGAACCCTCTCCCGGTATATCTTCTGCTTCCTGCCATACGTCTTAAACACCTTCTCTACGTCTACGCCGCCTATTCTGAAGGTCATGGTTACTGGTTGAAGCATTCCATCGGACTCGCGACCCACCTCATACTTGGCACCAGCTTTTACAGCAACGTCCCCATCACCTGTCGCGTCGATGAAGACTCTACCTCTCACAGCCTGTCTTCCCGACTTGTTCTCGATAATCACCGCCTTCAATTCCCTGTCTTCAACGACAGCGTCCACCGCCAACGTATGGTATAAAAGGCGGATGTCCTCCTCTTCAGCCATCTCCTGGAGGACAAACTTTAGTATCTGCGGGTCAAAGCACTCAACTCCGCTCAGCATACCCGCAAGCCACTTCTTAACCTCATACTCCTCTATGAATCCACCAAGCTTCTTACATCTCTCTATTATCTCAAGATATATCCCTTGAACGACCCTTTTTTCGTGGGGTATTCTGCCCCAGATGGCGTGGGAGACATCCATACGGGTCATCAAGCCTCCGGTAGTCGTCCCCCCGAGGCAGTTAGCCCTCTCCACCACCAGGACATCTGCTCCATTTCTCGCGGCTGCGATTGCAGCGGACGCGCCTCCTGCACCGCCTCCTAAAACAACAACATCAACCTCACATGATACAGGAGTCTGCGTCTCAGCCTCAACTATATAGCCCATAACAAACCATTAGACGTCCTTTTGTAAATATAGATATCCATTCGTTAACTCTCAAATATAAGACGTCTAAAAGACGGTTGCGCGAAAACGAAGAGATTAGCACGCTACTCTTCAAAGTCGAGGATTTTTTCGGGTCCAAACCGCAGGTTATTCCTGCTTATGCCCAAGTCGATGGCCTCGATTTGTTTATGATAACTGTAAAAGTCCTGCCAGTACGTGCTGTCGAAGCGTTGAATCATTCGCTCGATGGCCTCATTGCAATCCTTTACAACGTAATCGTGAGGCCGGATCTTGATCAGCTTCCTCTGCTCCTCCAAGCGGAACTCCACCTCCACATAGACGTTGTAGGGCTCTACCATGTGGCTGAAGGAACAGAGATCGTCCTTAATGGTGCCAAGTCGGATCGGGAACCCCGCTATCTTCAAGGACAGGGGCTCCAACTCGTATCTCGGAGAGAACTTCTCCTCCGCCCCTTTCTGGAGATAGTAGCTCCTTTGCACTAGAAGATCGATAAAGTACGTGTAGACTCTGAGACCCATAATCCGAAGACTGGCAGAACTTATCAAGATCGACCGATCCAGAGCCCCCTCGGCATCCAAGTACTTAAGGGCTCCAACAAATTTGGCGTGTCCCAGAGACATCACGTCAACGCACCCACCAAATAGAATAACACATCTACAATATATAATAGTACTAAACCGTTAGCTAGCTGGGAGGTTAATAAA
>JAOZHB010000106.1 GCA_026015035.1 Candidatus Bathyarchaeota archaeon
AAGTAGCGCGCGCGACTTGGTTCTTATATTCCTTGAAATAGTAGAACGCGCGCGACATTCGCTGTCTCCTTCGATGTTGTGAAAGAATTTAAGTTAAAAATGTTAATTTATAACTAACGGATAACTATGCTGTTTACTTAACTAGGGATATGTCACTTTGAAAGGGTAACTTTATATAATAATGCGTTCCTTAGCTACGTGAAGCGAAATGACGACGCTAAATGTGGACTTGGGCAGCGAAGCCAACGAGTTTCTGAGCATTAAGAAGGCGGGGACACAGGTCGTGTATCGCGCCGCGCTGCGGTGGCTCCTCACCTACTATCAAGAGAAGTATGGGCCGGACGTGACGCTCTCCCATTTCCTTGATCGCCTCGACGAGAACACCAAGCAGCCACGAAGGGAAAGGGAGCGACTCGCGGAAATCGAGCTCAACGGCTTCATCGAATACCTCTCAGAAAGGGAGAAGTCCAATAAGACCATACGAGCTTACTTCGCGGCCACACAGAACTTCTTGAAGTATAAGACATTCACCGTGAACGGCGAATTCATCAAGCTGCCGCGTGACCTAGCGAAGAAGGAGAATAAGAAGCATGCGTGGACCCTTGAACAGATCCGTGAATTCGTAAGCGTGGCGACGAATCCCAGGGATCAAGCGATCATCCTCTGCATGTTTCAAAGCGGCATCTCCGTCGGTGACCTCTGCGCCCTCAATTACGGCGACATCCAGGACGAGTACGAGAAAGGGGTGCTTCCCCTCCTATTTGAATATGTCCGGCAGAAGACTGGGGAAGAGGTGAAGACGTTTCTCGGGCGGGACGCCGTGAAGTACCTCCGCCGCTACCTTGACACGAGAAAGAATCTGCGGCGAGGGGATCCCTTATTCATAATGAAGGGAAAGCGGTGGGGCGAGCGAATCACCGAGAAAGCCATTCTCCATCGCTTCAATCAATATGTTCAAGACCTGTCCTTCATCAAGGACCATGAGCTTGAGGGCTTTAATCCAGCTAGGCCGCACAGTCTTAGGGCGGGTTTTCGCTCACGGCTAACGGGGTATATGACAGATAGCTTAATTGAGTTCTTCATTGGTCATGGACTCGGCGACGCGAAGAAGACCTATATGAACATGTATGAGGAGGATTTACGGGAAAGCTACGCGAGTTTCGAGCATCTCCTAGCCATCGAGAAGACATCGCGAGATGAAAAGACGGTGTATGCGGGTGATGTCGATGAAAAACTGCAAAGTTATAAAAATGAGGTTGAGGTGTTGCGGGGCCGCCTTGAGAAGACCGAGAACCAGGTTAAAGAGCAAGAAAAGGCTATCGAGTTTTTAAGTCTGAGCCTTAAAGACTCCGTTGCCTTAATGGAGAAGGAATTAATGCCGAAGGCGCTATTATATGATTTATCCAAAGCGGAAGAGTTGTTGCCTAAGGTCGTTAATGAACTCAATATAAAGGGACAGGAAGAAGAAATCAGATTGGTTCTTGAACGAGGGAAAGAGATGAGGCTGATCTTGGAGCAAAAAGGGTTAGAAGGATTGACAGAGTATCTAACCGAGTTAAGAAAGAAACGCAGCGAATTAGCAAAGTCCCATGAAGTTACCGCCAAGTAATATTTCGACATAAAACCCTACGTTGCCAAAGGGCGATTTTGGAAGGCTAGGGAGGGGTGTAGAGTCAGCTAGAAAAAATTTACGAATTTGAATTTTTAAATAAGGGATAATAATGTTCCCTTTTACCGCCTTTCAATTCAACAGTATAAGGTAAGCCTGTGAGCTAGCTAGATGTTACAGTCATTCAATCACACATAGTTCTAAGCCTTCAATGTATGGTTGGGAACTTATTGGGGAAGTAAAACCATTTTTCACGTAGCGCGCGCGCTAGCTTTGAGAGGGGCCCTCATAACGTGGAGATATCTCCTGCAAGTTCCCCTTTTTTTCGTAAATCACAGCAAAGGAGGTTCCATAAAGCGCGCGCTTGACACGTGCAGTGTATGCGTCTAAAATATTGAGATCAAGTTGAACTAGCTAACTATTAGAGACTCCAGAAAGCATGAATCGGAGAAACGTGAACCTTGCCAATTAGAGTGTGGATACAGTTTACTATATCGTCATGCAGTATGGGAACGTCACTCGTGTCTTGGCCTCGAATGGGAATCTTAGTTTTAACTAAGGTTGCGCCATTTGCATAGTCTTGAAAAATATAGCTATCCAATTGATGATAGAAAATCAGTTTCAGTCCGTAGGGAGGTTTGCGTAAGGGATGGGGATCACGCGAATAAAAGATTACGTTGGGTTTGAAGGTTTTGGCGAGTTTTTGATACTCGTTCCACCCCTTAATACGATAGACCCCCACACGTATCACCTCGAAGTATCGTCAAGCAGCTTTTACTTCAATGAAAGGGTTTTCTTACTTTATCTTCACAGCTAAAACAATATTCGGTTTCCCTATCTGTTAAGAATGTTTTTCCGCACTCACCACACACAACCCTGTGTAGTAATGACTTCTTCGTTGTTACACTAGGAGACGCTTCTTTGGATGGGAACCTTATCGCGTCCTTCGGACATATGCTCGCACAGGCTGAGCACCCATCAATACACCCCAAAGGGTTAACGATCACGGCCTTATCGTCTCGGATTTCCAGAACGCCGTTCGGACAATACGCTACGCATTTGTATCCTCCTTTACAACCATCACAGTTGTCGGAAAATATCGTGGGAAACCAGGACCCTTTTGACATGTTCGAACTCCCTTATTAGATTCTAATCACTCAGCACTCATAGATTACTCCAGCAAACGACTTACAAAACCAAAGCACGCTTACCCTCATCCTTCGACTTGTCCCTTCAATTTACGTTTCTCAGACTCGACTTTTCGCTTCAACACCTCGAAGTACCCAGTGGCGTCGAGTAGGTTCTCCCGGTCCACCTCGATATCCTCTACGTCCAGCTTGACGAACCACCCCTTGTCGTAGGGGTCTTGGTTCACGAGTTCAGGCTTCACTTGAAGCTCCTCATTCACCTCTTTGACAACACCACTCACCGGCGAAATCAGATCAAGCATGGTCTTGACCGCCTCGAAGGACCCCACCTCATCGAATTGCTCCACTACTGTACCTAACTCGGGTAACTCGACGTAGATGATGTCGCTGGCCATGTTTTGTAGGAAGTCGGTGATGCCTACCGTCCCTGTCTTCCCATCCAGCTTTACCCAACAGTCGTTCTCATTGTAGAAGCAGTCTCTTGGAACCCTGAAGGTCCACTTATCCACTTTGATCTCAAATGACTTTTCAGCCAACAGAATCACTCCCCTTCCTTGGTAAGCCGGTCAACTATGGAAGCAATCTCTTCGGCAACCCTTTCGGCAAGTTTTAAACCGCTGGGCCCTATGTTAGACGCTGCCTCAGGCAGGAGATCGTGCTTCTGAGCACTGACAGGAAGAAGCACTCTGCCCCTGACTTTGCCCCCGTTCTTGACAACGAGTTTAGTTGCACACCGTTCTGCACAACCGTCCACTGCGATAACTGGAAGCCTTTTAATCCATTCAGCGTGGGTTGCGACTCCCGTTAAGGCAGGTGGAAGACAGACCAATTCCGTCTTCTCTGGCCTAAGAACCTCTACAGCCTTGAAGACGCTGACACGGGCCACCGAGCCAAGAGCCTTATCCATACCGGCACACGCCACTACCGCCACCTTCTCCCCCTCCCCCATAACTCGTTCTACCTCCCACTCCCTTCCTTACCTAAGACTTCGTCCACTTTCCTCGCAATCTCTGCAGCCACTGTTTCCGCCAACGCCATTTCCTCAGCGCTTAGTTCGTCTCGCGACTTCGGATTGATGTTCGGATGTTTTTTCAGGATGTCTGTGACGACGATGGTTGCTTCGGGCTTACCGCTATACTTTCGTGTCCCGATTTCAGCGCAACGTTTATCGCAGCCATCCACAGTTATCGTCGGGAAGACACGAGCAAACGCACGCTCATCTTCGCCTCCAGCCAAGAAGAGGGGCAGACAGATCGTAACCGTTTCCTCAGCCCTCAACTTCTCTAATACCAGGCGTGTGGCCACTCGAGAGATGGTTCCTTCGCTAACTTCCTCGCCACTGCAGGAGATTATGCCCACCTTCCTCGTTGCCATACCCATTATTGCTCGTCTCCCTTTATTCTGTCAACCTCCTTGGCCACCTCATCAGCTAGGAGGCTTGCCAGTTTCTCTCCCGAAGCGTTGAGCTTGATCACGCCCTCGGGCTTCAATCCCCGATGCTTACGCAGCACGTCGGTGACCAGTAGGCTCCGTACCAGTCTGCCCTTTACCGCATCGATGTTCTTTGTTGCGCACTGAGCAGGACAGCCATCAATTGATACACAAGGGTTCTCACGTACCATCTTCAAGGTCTCCTCATCGCCCACGGTGAGTAACGCTAAACATGTGGTTCTGGCTCGGTCTGGTCTGAGTTCCTCAATGACCTTATAGGTTGCCTTTCGGCTTACAGTGCCGAG
>JAOZHB010000109.1 GCA_026015035.1 Candidatus Bathyarchaeota archaeon
AAAGTTGGATGAAGTATGCTCTTATGGGCATTTGTATTTTCTTTATTCTTCGGCTAGTTGCCAAGATAGTGGAGCTAGCTAGCTAATCTCTAACCTCGGGAGTAATATAATCCTCACCCAGAACAGAGAAGATTCCCTCTTCCGTATTGTCATCAATCCTTTTTCCATCTTTAAACACACCATAGACAGAGAACTTTAACCCCAGCCTCTTAGCCTTCCTTGCTAATTTCTCGTTGTGTGCTTCGGAACCTGTGCGAAAGAACAATATTGGGATAAAACTCTCCTCACTCGAAAAATTCAGATCAAAACTCACATCGTGAATTTTGAGATTGACAATTCGTGAGCCACGCTTAATCACCACAGCCTTCATGCTCCTCTGCAAAATCCCAACAACATCAATCAATGGTTTGGGAACGAGTACAAGGTCAATATCTTGAACTTCAGCTTTGCGACGACGGATAGAACCTGCCACCGCGATCCTCTCGCAAAGAGGTGTGAGAACCCTTAAGATTTTTGTAGCGAATTCTTGTCCATCGGTTAGTTTCAATTTCCTAATATGAATCTAAAAGAACTACATATTTAAAAACTGAGGAAAGCTCAGTTAGCTAGCGCGCGCTACCCAAATCATTACACCTAAAAGCTAGCTAGTATAGGGGAAGAGTCATCGCACTCACCCTTGCATTGGTTCCTCCCCTGTTTTTAGCGCGCGCGACTCCTCAAAAAACTCACTTAATATTTTTGATAGTTCTAGGAGTGTTTCAAGGCCCCTAAATCAGAAATAACCTTTTCAACAATTTTAGCCTTGTTTAAAAACGGAAAATGGACAATCTAGCTAGCTTGCGATCGTATGGATGTATCCTTAGACTGGATTCTTCCTTCATAAATTGTTTATTGGTTCTAGGAGAGGTGAAGAAGTAGGAGTAAGCTGAAAACTCTCACCGAGAGAGGTGTGTTGACCGAGGCATAATGGCTGGTTGGTGAAGAGTGGCAATTCAAGCCTCGGGTGACGGTCGACTGAGAGCTAGCTAGATGGCTAGAAAGGGGAGAGGGGTGCAGAGGACTTTATGATCGAGCTTCAATACCTGTTAGCAGGGTTCGTAGCCTTATTCGTCACGATATACGTCCTGCTGAAGCAATCTCATCGGCAAGCTTCATGGTTTCTATTCGGATTCGGCTTAGCCGTGACTGGGGGGGAGGTGTTGAGCTACGTTTACGTGACTGCTCTCAACGAGACCTCTGCTGCTGGTGCCTTCAGGCTTCTGACACTCTCCAATCGTGTGGGCTACCTCCTGCTCCTATTGACGGTTGTGAACGTGCCCGGTAGAAGGGTTGTGAAAAGCCTCCTCATCTCCCTCTTCCCCGGCCTTGTCAACGTGGTAGCCGTGTTTCTGCCAGAGTATCTTTCCAACTTCGCTTTCACTCCTACGGGGTTCGGCTGGGCGCAGAGTGTGGTGCAGGTCAACACCCTCCTCCTTATAGACAGCCTGTGCTATCTGGGATCTGTGGCAGCCATCATCCTCGGCCTGTTCGACCTAGTCTCGAACACCAGCTTCCCCTCAATGAAGAGGAAGTACACCATCCTCCTGACCAGCTTCATCATCATCCAGGTTACGGGCATCCTAGCCACCAACGCCTTGACCGTTCTGAAGCTCCTACCCTCTGTCCTCCACCTAGGAGGTATCTTCCAGCTTTTAACCCTCTTATCTATCGCCTACACCCTCTCCTTCAGGAGTAGGAGGGTCCTGTTCCCAGCACTAGGAGGAGACTTTTCCCAGGTGTACGCCTCCTTCCTGAACCTCTACTATAACTTCATAGCTACCAATCAGCTGAGCGAGGGAGCTTTCGAGTTCGAAGGCTTCGCAAAGAGGTCGGGGGTTGATGAATTGATCTCCTTCCAGGAAGACCAGATCACCGTGGGGGAGATCATGGACTACGAGATACCAGGCCTGGTAGACCGGAACCTGGAAGCCTTCAGAGTGGGTCATGTGGAGGAGAGGATTGTGGATCGGTATCTGGGTGTTCTCAACACCGCTCATCGGAGGCTGGGGAGAGGGTTTCAGAGGATTGTGGAGGAGAATCTGGAGTATCTTAGAAGCTCGGATTTGTTCTACGGCATCTCGGACGGAGAATTCCTCTCTATAGTGGATGAGGACGGGAGCTTGGAGAGTGTAAACGACCTAGACGCCTGCCTCAGGATTTACAAGAGAATTCTGTTACCCCTGATCCATCCCTTGAGAAAGCGGATGGATCTTCCGAAGCTCCTCTCAAAACACCCCGCCACCCAAGGCCTGGCGCTAACGGAGTTCGGAGGTATCTCCATGAACGTGATTAGGGACTGGGCGTTGAGGGAGACCGAAGATCAGAGGATCCCCCTCATCGTGGAGGGCTTTAACGGGTTTTTAAGCTGGGTGTGCGAGAGATTGCTCTCCGATCCCAGCGTCGATATGGCGGAGGTGCTGGGCAAGATAAGGCGAGTTCTCTCCTTAAACCGAGACAGGGCGAAGGAGCTGGGGGTGTACTCCAGCCTCCTGGAGACCCTGGTGAAAGCGATACCCCAGAGCAACATCTACGACTTTTACCTGGATTACCTAGAGGAGGAGGTTGAGGAGAGGACACGGAGGCTGGAGGAGAGTGAGAGAAGGTATCGAAGCCTGGTGGAGACGGAGAAAGACCTGATATACCGCCTGGACGTTGAGGGAAGAATCATCTTCGTTAGCCCCGCCTTGGGTGCCATGCTGGGCTATCAAGAGGAAGAGGTATTGGGACTGCGATTCGTGGACCTGGTCTCCGAGGAGTTGCAGGAGAGGGCTCGGGCCGACTTCCAGGAGCTGCTGCGGAGGGGTGAGATGGCCAACGAGACGGTCCTAATGGCTAGGAATGGTAACCCCCACTCCGTGGAATACGTCTCCCAGACCATGGAGGAGAGAGGTGAGATGGTTGGAGTGGTGGGCATCGCCCGGGACATCACGAAGCGGAGGAGCATGGAGAGGGCTCTGGAGGACCACAAGAATAGGCTGAGCTTTCTGCTGGAGAACTCTCCGGACATCATCATGAACCTGGATAAGAGGGGCGAGATCCGCTACATAAACCGGGAGATACGCGGAGCCAGCGGTGAGAGGGTACTGGGAAGCACGGTCTTCGAGTACGTGAAGAATGACTATCAAGAGAGTTTCATGG
Source organism: Candidatus Bathyarchaeota archaeon (assembly GCA_026015035.1). Classification (GTDB taxonomy): domain Archaea; phylum Thermoproteota; class Bathyarchaeia; order RBG-16-48-13; genus DAOVBJ01. The sequence continues at coordinate 3,178 of JAOZHB010000109.1, forward strand.
AGGTCCTCCAGAGAGGATTCGACTTCGGTGAACCGAACCAGTTCGAATGCGTCTTCGTAGATCACACTTGGTGGGAAACCCGCCTGATTCCTATCCAGAAGGATGAGAGCGTGACCTCAGCCATGCTGATATGCACTGACATCACTGAGCGGAAGCGTTTACAGGAGCAGTTGCTGAGGTCGGAGAGGCTGGCAGCTATAGGGCAGCTTTCCTCCTCAGTGGCCCACGAGATAAGAAACCCCCTGGGAGTCATCAAAAACTCGTGTTACTACCTCCACATGAAGCTGAAGGACAGCGTCAATCAGAAGGTGGTGAAACATCTAAACATAATCGATAGAGAAGTCAACTCAGCCAACCTCATCGTTAGCGACCTCCTAGACTTCGCCAGGAAGAAAACCCCAGTACTCAAGGAGGTCAATATACACGAATTAACCCTTAGCGTCCTCGCCAAGATAGCCATCCCTAATAACATACAAGTGGTCACCAGCTTCGATGAGGCTCCTCAGATGCTCTTGGATGGAGAGCAGATCCAGAGGGTGCTCATCAACATAATCCAGAACGCCGTACAAGCCATGCCCGAGGGCGGCAGGGTCACCTTAAGGATAGGGGTGGAGGAAAGAGGAGTCCTGATGAGTGTGGAGGACACGGGAGTAGGCATACCAGAAGAAAATCTCAGCAGAATCTTCACACCCCTCTTCTCCACCAAGACCAATGGGGTTGGCTTAGGCTTGGCTATCAGCAAACAGATAGTGGAGGCACACGGCGGAGAGATTATCCTGGAGAGCGAGGTGGGTAAAGGAACCACCTTCACCATCAGACTACCCCTCAAACAGATAGTGATTGAAAGTGAAGGATAAGGCATTCATGTTACTGGTGGACGACGAGGCGGGGACCCTTGAAACCTTACGCGACGTCTTACCCGATCTGGGCTACCAAGTTGATGTGGCGGCCGACGGCCTGAAAGCCGTAGAGAAGGCAAGATCCCAGGCCTTCAACGCCATCCTGATGGACATCAAGATGCCAAAGTTCAACGGCGTGGAGGCCTATAAGGCGATAAAAAGGCACCAGCCTGAAACAGCAGTAATAATGATGACTGGTTACTCCGTGGAGAACCTAATCGACGAGGCGTTGAGGAAGCGCGTCCACGGAGTGCTGGAGAAGCCGATTGACATAGAAGAAGCCATCGAGTTCATAAGGGACGTGACGGAAAGCGTCATGATCTTGGTGAACGACGACGACCCATCCACCTGCGAGGTACTCATCGACGTCCTGGAGGAGAGGGGGTATCACGTCTTCCACACCCTTAGCGGTGAGGAAGCGTTAATGATGATGAAGGAGAGGGTCTTCGACATTGCCTTCATCGACGTTAAGATGCACTCCATGAACGGACTCCAGATCTGCTTGGCCCTAAAGCGGATGGACCCCCGCCTAACGATGGTCTTGATAACCGGCTATCCACGTCAGACACGAGACCTGGTGAACCAAGCCATTGGAAAGTACACTCACACCCGCCTTTACAAGCTATTCGACATGGAGAAAGCGATAACTCTCATAGCAGAGGCGAGGAGAGATGATAACTACAAAGGAGGTGACTCAACCTGCTACGTAAAGCACGTATACTCATAGTGGACGACAACGAGAACTTACGCAGCACCTTGATCGATATCTTAGAGGAAGAGGGATGTAAGGCAGAGGAAGCGGGTACCGGAGAGGAGGCCTTGGCCAAGGCTGAGAAGGGTAACTACAACGTGGCCATCATCGACCTGAAGCTGCCCGACACCACGGGGATAAAACTGCTCCAGATCTTCCGAAAGCGATACCCCCACCGAAAGAACATCGTAGTCACCGCCTACGGCACCCTCCGCAACACCATGGACGCCATGAACCTAGGCGCCAATGCCTTCATATTGAAGCCCGTTGACCCCCAAAAACTCCGCCAAACCCTTCAACAATGCATGGAAGAGCAGCAGAAGGTGGAGAAGTCCATCGACGAGATAAAAATCCTTCTAAGTGAACAAAAGCTGATAAAACGCCTCTATTCCAAATTATAGCCCAGCTAACAATCAACAACTCCCTTTACATCACCCTAGTCAATAGCTAATGAATCCCCTCGAATCCAATCTACGACGTAAAGCGCGCCCTAGACAAGTAGTCAATCGATAAAATGAAGCTGAGCGCCGCTAACCTCAGTCCGTACGCTATTGTACGTGTCGACGACGATACAAGCCCGATTGGATTCACGGCCACCATACTTGTCGGTGCGCGTATTGTAGAATGGCGAGAGGAATTGACTGGACAAGTAACCATGGGCTCCATGTAATTGGATGCCATCGAAGCCGACGTCTTTGACTCGAATCGCGACCTGCCGAAAGGCGACAACAACAGTGTCGATATCGCCTTGCGTCATGGCACGACATCCAGGAAACGGTGTGACTTTACCATCCTGTGCAGGAATCTGTGGTGGTCCCATCGTCTCTTCACCTGTGAACTGCTTGTCACTGTGAGTACCGTCCATCTGGGTCAGAACCTCCTCTAATGTGTCACTGTAAATGACTAGTCGCGGCACCGATTGTCCATTCTAGCTAGCTACGTTTCTGACACTAAGTCTTTTGAAGGTGCATGGGTATTAAGTAAATAAAATATCACTTATTTAAAAGGAGGAGAAAACCATTTGGCAGCAGATTTAGTTCTTGTAAATGGAAATGTGATTACTGTAGACTTGGACGATAATGTATGTGAAGCAGTAGCTGTTAAAGAAGGTAAAATCTTGAGTGTAGGTTCTGATGATGAGATAAAAAAGTTGATTGGCGAGCAAACTCATGTCATAGATCTTAAGGGAAGAACGTTAACACCTGGGATGATTGACGTTCATGCCCACTTTGCAATGGGTGGAATCAGTTATCTGCATATACTCGATTTAAGATATCCAAAAGTCAAGTCGATAACAAAAGTTTTAGAAATGATTAAAGAGAGAGTGTCAGCATCTGAGCCAAGGCAGTGGATTATAGGGAGAGGATGGGATGAGGCATTATTCGATGAACGGCGATATATTGACAAAAACGACTTAGATCCAGTGGCTCCTGATAACCCGGTTGTTCTTCGTCATACAAGTGGACACTACATCGCCGTGAATAGCTATGCCTTAAAGCTTGCTCGGGTGGATAAGGATACTCCAGTTCCTGTTGGTGGTACCATTGTTAAGGATTCTGTCACTGGGGAACCAACGGGTGTTTTCATGGAAGGGCCTGCCATGAATTTAGTGACCCATATTGTTCCTCCTTGGACGGTTAAAGAGGTGGAAGAGGGCATTAAGAAGGCGCAGGAATTATACTTCTCGGAGGGCGTAACATCAGTTAAGGATCCAGGTGTAGACAAAACTGGTTTGATGGCGTACAGACATCTCAAAGAACGCGGAGAATTGAAGATCAGATCATATGTTCTATACAGTGTTGATTCAGCGGGATCTGTGAATAATGCGGTTAAGAATGGAGTCTTCGGAGGCGATAAATTCCTTGATGTTGGAGGGGTAAAGATAATGTTCGATGGAAGCGGTATGGCGAGAACTGCTTGGATGTATGAGGATTGGAATAAGAACTTCACAGAGTTGGATAAAGGAAATGTTGGTTATCCTGTGACGCCTATTAAGACGGTTAAGGAGATTGTAAAAGTAGCGCACGATGCCGGTCTCCAAATTTGCACCCACACAATTGGAGACAGGGCAATGGATGTTGCGATGGAGGCTTATGAAGAAGCAGATAAAGGTAATCCAAGAGGTGATGCTAGGCACAGCTTAATTCATGCAAATGCACCTAGCTACAAGCAGATGGATAGAATGGCAGGGTTGGGGAATAATCTCGTCATTGAGACACAATCCCCCTTCCTATACTTCCTTGGAGACAATTATGCAGGCAACTTTGGTCCTGAACGATCCAAGCGGATGATACCCCTTAAGAGTCTGCTTGATAGAGGAATTGTAGTGGGTAACAGTGCTGATTGGCCTGTTTGTCCATTTCCTCCTCGATACGGGCTTTGGACAGCAGTTGTAAGAAAAACATGGAAGGGAACTTATGGATTGCAGCCATTTGGACTTGAGGAAAGCGTCTCTGTTCAGGACGCGTTGCGGACTTATACTATTCTCGCAGCAAAATGTCTTTTCACGGAAGACAATGTTGGATCGATCGAGCCCGGAAAGTATGCAGATCTAGTTGTGTGGTCAGAAGATCTCTATACTGTACCGATTGAACAATTAAAAGATGTAAACGTGGAAATGACATTTATTGAGGGACAACAACGATACCAGAAAAGCTAGTTAGAATGTTAGTTTGAACACTTTTCAAATAAGAAACAGGTCCTAAAGTGTTCATTATGGGCTTCGACGCGCACGCTATTTGAAGGGTTTTCGCACCTCTCAACGCCCCAACGTGCTAGCTAGACAATAACACGAAGTAGATCAAAGTTGCTAACTGGCTAGTTATTCCAGTAATCAAGGATAGTATGTTAAAGTTTAATTATATATCTGAATTATGATTTAGACGTGTGTAACAGTTGAATGCAGATGATATGTTTGAGAAATACTGTAATGAGATGCTTGATAAGTTCCTCGAAAGAAATCCTGACTTCGGGACTTACCTTGGATTACATGACCCCTACGATTATCTGTTACCAGAAGGTTCAACTGAGAGGCTTTTGGGGAACCTTCATTGGCTGAATGACTTTATCACGCATTTAAACGAGACTATGAATAAGGACGACTTAAGCGTAGGACATAGAATCAACTGGGAAGTAATTGAAAAAGCCTATGAACTCTCTAAATTCTCCTTTTATAAACAGCGAATGCACGAATTAAATCCAGACGCTACGGAAGACATCGGTGGACTGATCTTTATAATGTTCACCCGGAACTACACGCCATTAGAAAAAAGAGTGGACGCTATTGCAGCGCGAATTGAGAAAATCCCCAACTTCTTGGAGGAGTTCCATTCCAGATTTAACGTTGTACCGCCAGTCAAGCTTTGGACTGAACTGGCCATAGAAAAGATCCAAAATATAGGAGGATTATTTATGTTCATACTTCACTCCACCAACGGAAAGGTCTCAAACGAAGTTTACGAAAGATTAACCACGGCCATGGAAGCTCTTCAACCCGCTTTAAAGGCCCATATCGACTGGCTCCACAGTTTACTCCCAAAAACCAAGGAAGAATGGGCTATCGGTAGAAAAAAATTCGAAGAGCTTATTCAGCTACGAGAAGTAGGTATGACCTCTGACGAGATCTACCGTATAGGGGTAAACTATCTGAAAAAGTTGAAATCCGAAAGAGAGGAGCTGGCACACCAAATAGCTCCCGGAAAGTCGGTGGAAGAAGTCTTAACGATGGTAGAAAGTAATGCGCCTAAAACCTTTGAAGACGGGTTGGAATTCACGAGAACAATTATGCTAAAGGCTAGAGATTTTGTGCAAGAGAAGCATATAGCCACCGTGTACCCAGAAGATACCTTACTGGTCGAGGAGACACCAGTCTTTCTTACACCTGTTATTCCTTTCGCAGCTTTGATAATGCCAGCAAAATTCGATAAACCACAGATAGGCATATATCTCGTTACCAAACCCAAAGACCCGGCAAATCTCGGAAAACACTTGAATTATTCATCGTTGAAACTCACCGCTGTTCACGAAGCATATCCCGGACATTTCTTACAAGGCGCAATTTCGAACCGTGGGAGCTTTGTCCGTTTACTCGCGAGGGGGACAGAGATAACTGAGGGTTGGGCGTTTTATTGCGAAGAAATGATGGCGGAAGCAGGCTTCATAAATGATTTAGAGACACGCCTCATGCAAGTTAACGAAATGATTTGGCGAGCCGTCCGGGTAATCTTAGACGTAAAACTTTCGCGAGGCGAGATGACCTTCGACGATGCAGTAAAAATCCTTGTTGAGGAGACTGGGATGTCGGAGGATGCCGCCCAAGCTGAAGTTAATTGGTACACCCAAGAACCTGGATACCCTCTTTCCTACCTTTTGGGCAAACACCTTATTCTGAAGCTCAAAGAAGAAGTTCAACAGCAGATGGGTGACCAGTTTGATGAACGATTCTTCAATGACACCATAACTGCGAACGGATATCTTCCCATCTCCCTACTACGTCAAGTCTTCACATCGAATCAGCATTTAACTAGCTAGCAAGCTACCTATTTTGACCATGCTTAGCGTAGCGCGCGCTTTATATTTCCCTTCCTTCACGCGTTCTCTTTCGCAGTGAGGTATCGATTTTTAGTGTACGGAAATCACGTCTTCGCTCATTTATGCTCATATGAGAACGTAAAAAGGCCCGTTTCGTGCAGTATCGTCAATCGTTGGCTTCTACTAAGAGGGTGTGAGGGTTGTTTTAGCGGCGTTCAGCGTCTCCTCTGCCTCTTCTATGCTGCCGATCCCGACCATGGCTGCATGGACACCGATCTCGTGGAAAATATATGGGAACGCTCGGTTTGGTGGAACCCGTCCACCGCCGAGGGGTTTGATAGCGATGATCGGTTTCGTCGTTGCCTGTAGGGCTTTGAGCGCAAGGGTGGGCGTGGGGAACATGAGGATGCCTGCGGCGTTCACGGGTGTCGAATACCCATCCACCGTAACCCCCGCCGCCTCTACCATAGGAATGATTATCCCCGCGTAGTGGGTGCCTAACAGGAATGTGCCGAACCGTTTCTTGATGAGGGTCGCTAATTCCTGTAACTCGTCGAATCGTTGAGCGAGGACTAGGAACTCCCAGGTCTCGTTGGAAGCATAGATCGGCACGTTAAACCCCTTCCACCGGTTCAACAGCGACTCGAGTCGTTCGTAGTCTACCTCAGCATTTTTTAATTCTGGTGGAGGCGCGAGGGGCAACGCTGTCGCTTCCGTAATCAACGCGTCTATCTCGCTCTCTGTCGTGTTGCGATATTTGAACCAGTACTGGTTTATGGGGTCTGCTTGCCACGTTTTCTGAAAGTCTTTCCCTGCCATCTTGAAGCTCAATCTGTACAGATATCGGCTTGTGTCGAGGCGCGGCGTTCGGGGAAGAATCGAGCCGAGGACGATCGCGATCTCGGTGTCCAGCTCCTCCATCGTTAATCTCAAGGCTTCTTGATGCCATCTACTCAACTTGGAGTTTGAGGGAAACCCCCTGGAAGCGGTCACGCCAAACCGCTGGACGATGGGCTTCATCACGTCGACCATGCTCTGCGGTCCCGTCCACTGCTCTAGATATTTCTGATCCCGCTCCACACTCGTGTAGGTAGTCCCGTCAAAGGGGTGGGTGCCTAAGATGATTTGCGGGACCTTCTTGCCAGAGATCTCTGTCAGGGGAAATGTCGAGCCTTCAAGGTATCCTCTCAATCATTACACCTTTCCTCCTCATATGGTCCTTCCGTCTTAAATATCTTCAACTATTCGCACAACCAACTCCATCTCGTTGACGAAGCTAGCTAGATTGAAACGCTTTATCATTTCAAAGTCTCCCCCCGATGATGCGTTACAGCTTTTCAGCGTTCTTGAAAACACGTACTTTCACCGCTTCAACTGTCTTTTGCCCTCAGTTTATCGAAGAACTGGGTTTGCACCACATACGTTGCACTCCCATATTTTCTGTCAGAACGCTCACGCATTTCCTACTCCTGCAAAGCATCCATACCTCGTCCCGCACAAACAAATGTTGGGCAATAGGGTTAGGACTGTTTCCTATTAGCTAGCTAGCTGACTGTTCGTTAGGAATAACCGTCCCGTCACTCGAATCGTTGATGTGGGGGGCTTGTTGTGAGGTTGATTCTACGGGTCCTCGCTGTTCCCGCAGATACACCCTTCACGAGTTAATCGAAGGATCGCGCTGTGGTTTATCCGCCGCCAAGAACCTCGAACGAAATGACGGCGAGTTTCTTTCCGGGGGGTACTAACAGATCTAGATCCGTTAAACTCTTTCCTTCCGATAAAACTATCGTGTTGCCTCTCTTAACCAAGTCGAGGAGATTGTTCGATTGTAGGAGGCTTCGGAGCGTCATCTCCTGTTTCGTGATGATGACGTGCACCGGTTGAATTCTTTCGTCTTCGGCCATGAGACGCCCCGTCATTGTCTCTCAGAGACTCGTTATTTAAAAAGAGGGGGTTAGGTGAGGAGATATTGTTCTACCCACGAGATATCGAGTTCACCAAGTGTGTCTGCAGTTGGGACGCCAGTCTCGCGGTTCCATCCCATCATGGCGTAAAAGAGGCTGCGCGCAGTTTTCAAGGCCTCCTTATCAACGATGGTGTTGGAGAGGGCGCCACTGGTGGATGGTTGGAACATGCGGGGTGGCAGCCAGTCGTCTGCAGCAGTGAAGCCTTCTCGTAGGTTGAAGACGCGGGCCATGGTCAATACTCGTTGGCCCGTCTTCATGAGTTCGAATGCCGTGGTCTCCCATCCGGTGACCGCGTTGACAATCTGGACGAGCTCGCCTTTCGACCAGGATGGAAACATGCAGCAGACCAGCGAGTTCAGCATGGTGTTCCACAGCGTATGGTATCTAACGATGCGGATCTTCTGAGCTCCTAAGTCCTCTAAGGGTACTGGTTCGTAGACGCCGAAGGGCTTGAATCTACTGATACCTGCCTCGGATACTGTGCCGGTGTCGTGAAGGCTGTGGCAGTGATCGGCCCCGGTGGGTGAAACGCTGTACCCGATGGCCATTCCACGCTTGAGTCGAGGCTCATGCATTGGGAACTCCTGTCCTTTGACGTGAACGGCGTACTCCGCGGCGCCTTTCCCAATTTTCTCCGCTGCTCTCATACATCCTTCGGCCAAGAGGTCGCCTAAGCCTTTTCGGTCACCGATCATCTGGACCATCTGGACCATGGCGTCTCCATTGCCGAATCGCAGGTCAATACCGCTGGTGTCCTCTTTGGAGAGAAGACCTTGCTCGTAGCATTCCATGGCGAACGAGATGTTCATGCCTGTGGCAATGGTGTCTAAGCTGTATCGATTGCACAGCTCGTTGCCTTTGCAGAGGGCTTCTTCATCAGTGACGCCGCAGTTGGAGCCTAAGGCGGCCTCGGTTTCATATTCCGGGCCACCGTACTTGGGATCGACCGTGAATCGGCCATCAATTTTCACGACCTTTTTACATCGGACCGGACATGCCAAGCAACCTTCCATGCCCGTCATTATTCCCTGTTCCTTCCAGTACGCGGAAGAGATCCTTTTCGGCTCCGGGAACAAGCCGTCTCGGAAGTTGTTGGTGGGTAGATTCCCCGACTCTACGCTCCCCGTTAAATCCCCTCCGGTTCCTAACAGGCTCAGACCGCCGGGGTTTTCCCTCGTGCTTTTCGCTAATCTGGAGGCCAGCGTTCGAATGGTTCCCGGATCAGCCGTCTCGAGGGATCCCCGTCCAAAGGCTGCCACTGCTTTCAACTGCTTCGATCCCATTATCGCTCCCATACCGGTTCTACCTGCCGCGTCTTTCAGTCCATTCATAACGCATGCAAAGCGTACCAGGTTTTCGCCGCCTGGGCCAATCATGGACGCGCTGACTCGTTGATTTTTCAGATCCTTCCGTAGCGTGTCAAGGGTTTCCCCCGTGTGCAGGCCCCACAGGTGGGTGGCGTCCCGAATCTCAACTTGACCGTCGTGCGCCCATAGGTATACGGGCGACGCCGCTCGGCCTTCGACAATAATGGTATCAATCCCAGCGAGTTTCAACATAGCGGGGAAGTAGCCTCCGCTTTCCGCGGCGCCGAAGGCCCCTGTCAGGGGCGATTTGCCGCCGATGGCGATCCGGTCGCTCCCCCCAAACGGCGCGCCAGTGATCACACCAGGCGCAAAAAACATTTTGTTGTGCGGGCTCAGGGCGTCCGTTCCGGCTTCAAGCTCCTTCAGGAGGTAATAAGCAACGAATCCCCATCCTCCAAGATAACGTCGATAAAACACGTCGTCCGGTTGTTCAACTGAAATCGTTTCATTTGATAGATTGACTCGATAGATATTACCACTGTAACCATTTGGCACATTAAACACCTTTCTTGTGCTCTATAACGACCCACAAGATGTTTATAAAATTTTAGCATCATCAAAGTGCTTCATTACATACTCAGTGAAGAGCCTACTATGTCCCGTATTTACCAAAGAATAAACTTAATGGCGCCAGAGCTTTCGCCTTTGATAACCGTGACCGGGTTGTCGTCTTTCGTTGTCGCATCTTTCCTCCCCCCCGAGAATATAGAGCTTCAACCTTCTTGACTTGGTTGAGGGTTTGAAAGCATTGATAGATTCAGTCCTCTATCCGGAGTAACTTCTATCTCGTTGGTTACTTCGGATAGTTTCGTGAATCTTCAGTAGAACCTTTGTTGTGCAGGGTCTCTCAAAAGTTAGCCAGCTGTTTTGAATGTACAAATTTCTATCAGAAAATGTCTAAAAAAATGTAAACTTTAGAACCTTAAAGCGTAAATCCAAGAAATTGCTTGGGATACGTTAACAGTTATTGCTTGTTAGCTAGGCCACTATTGTATGTACAGGTGGATGGGGCTCTGTCCCTTTTTTTCGTGTGGATGGGGGTCACTTGAAAATTTTTTTTCTTGGAAGGCGCCGAAATCGCGACGTATTACCGTAAAGGGGCCCATAAACGGCCCGTTGCGCCAGTAAATCATACGATTATACTACGCATTGTCCCATGTTAAATCCGCCTGAACTACACAAGTGCGTCAGAGGAGCAGCTGGTCCAATGCGTCGACGTGGTGAACCCTAGGATGAAACCGGGGCGACGCAAGCATAATCACCACTCGATCTATGACTCCATCAGCGGCTTAGGCATTCAACTCGTAACTAAACACATTCAAAGCTAGATAGAAAATCTACTTCGCATGTATTTTTGCTTTCTTCAGAAGTATTTGGGAGTTGAACAAGGGAGTCAGACTTTCCCTTTAACTCTTGAAACCTTTTAGTAAAAGTGTAAAATGAAATGTATAGCTGGCAAGGGTAGTCTGCTTTTACCTCAGGTTGTCCAGTTCATCCGCGACAGCCTTCAGTCCCAATGTCTCGAGTTTCCCTCGGGTGGGCCAGCCCCTCTCTCTATCCCAGCCCCTGAGTGCATAGTATTCGTCGACGAGGTTCAGGAACTTCGTCCGGTCGAGACGTTCGAGTTGCCCCGATGGACCAGGTCGGTTCTCCGGTGCCTCGAAGTATGGGATGATCCGTAGGTCGTCCTCTCTGGTGCGCTCGTCGTTTCGAATGTTGATCGCTCGCTCCAGATTGAAGACGCGTTCTGCACATTCCCAGAACTCTTTTTCGGTTAGTTGGTTACCTGTAGCCGTGGTATAGAGGTGGTACTCCAGGGATTTTCCGTAGATGGTGCCGAGGCTGGGGGTGGTGATCCTCGCGTAGCCGTCGTCTACGTGGGTGCTGTAGAATCGGGGCCAGGCTTGGTCACAGAGGGGCAGCGAGTCCTTTAACACGCTCTCGTGTTGGGTGTAGATGGCGGGCTGGGCCTTGCATTTGTAGGGGTATTCCGGATCGATCGCTTTCGATGAGCCGTAGATCGTTTCTCCGATTTTACTGAGCTCTGTCCACGTGAGGGCCACAGACCACCGGGTTAGGTTCTGACTGTAGTCGTGGCCGGAGCTGAAGGGGTCCCTGGTGTCGGTGAGCCATTGCAGGGCGGAGACAATCCAGAGGGGAAAGAAGACGGGGTTCGCTTTGTCGCCATGACCGTCCCAGTGTCCGGCGAAGCCGTAGGCGGGGTAGAAGGCGTCCCGTATCCCCTTTCCTCGACCCAGTCGGTCTGCAGTTCGGGGGACGCCTTCTGCCAAGATGTCGCCGAAGCCGTCTCGATACGCGATCTTTCGGAGGAGGCGTACCCAGAATTCCGGCTTCTCCACATCAATGGGCATCCCATCGATTTCCGTGAGTATCCCCTGCTCCTTACACGCACGCAACCAGGGGATGATGCCCAAGCCAAGGGACCAGTGGTTGAGACCGAGCTTGTTGGCCACCGCGCTCACCTCGACACCGGCCTCCACGCCGAGGTTCCAGTTATAAAAGGTGGATCGTCCGGCGAAGATGTTGGCCACGCAATGCATCATGGTGGTATTCACGCCGGGGTAGGCGGTGCCGGGAACGTTCCGATAGATTACGGTGCATCGCCACGGGCACGCGTGGCTGCACGCCGCTCCTCTCGCGCCATAGCGTCGAACCCGTTCTGGGTCGAGGGACGGGTTTGGGCGTTCGCGGGGTCCCGTTTGGAACTCCTTGTTAATCGCAAGGCAGAGTTCTTGGAACTCCTTTGGCTGGGCGATGGCCACGCTCCCGCTTCCCTTCACGACGATTGCTTTGAGGTTCTTCGCCCCCATTACTGCGCCGAAGCCGCCTTGGCCCGCGGCGTTCTCGGTTTCACTCTGAATGACGCTGTATCGTACGCGGTTCTCCCCCGCTGGGCCGATGCAGATGACCTTGCTGCTTTCGGGATGATTATCCCTGAGGTATCGTTGGGTTGAGAAGGTGTCCCGTCCCCATATCTCGCTGGCGTCACGGAAGTCGATGGCGTCGTCGAGAATCTCCAGGTAGGTGGGCTTCCCACTCTTTCCCACGACGATTACTCCGTCGTAGCCCGCGTACTTCAATTCGGATCCGAACCAGCCCCCCATATTGCTCCGGGTGTACCAGGGCTTGGGGTAGACTTGGGGGGCAAGACCGCTGAAGTGGGTTCGTCCTGAGGCGGGGGCCAGAGTGCCGGTCAGCGGCCCGGTCATGATGATGAGTCTGTTCTGGGGATCGAAGGCGCCGATCCCGGGGTGGACCTCGTCCCACGCGATCTTGGCCGCTATACCTCGTCCCCCCAGGAACTTCTCCGTGAAGCGGTTGGTGTCGATGGTGGAGGTCGTCTCTTCTGTAAGGTTTATCCTGAGAATTTTGCCAACCCAACCATAGTTCCCACCCATCTAGATCACTCTCCCCGCTGGAGAAAGGTATGTTAAGGCTCCCCACGGGCAGGCCGCCACGCATTGTGGGGGGGTGCCCACAGATGTGCAGAGGTCACATTTGACGTAAGTGTTTGTCTCGGTATTCAACTTAAGAATCAGGCCTTGATGGTTAAAGGGGCAGGCTTTCGCACACACGCCACAGCCGATACAGTGCTCCGCGTCTATCATCCTGGCTCCCGTCTCCGACTCAAAGTCTATGGCTTCTATGGGACAGCTGTAGTAACATTCCGGGTGACTGCACTGTTGGCAAGTGACTTGTTTGAACTCGCCTGCCAGGGGGTCGCGGACGATGCGTATCCTCGACTGGTACGGACTGCACGCGCCGTGATGGGCGAGGGAGCAGACTAATTCACAGATCCCACAGCTGTGACATATCTCGGGGTCACCCACGATCACCCCCGATGTGAGAGTTGCTTCTTTTCGTCCCGTCATTTCTGTTCCCTTTCCGATGCTTCGTTCACTTCTCTCCATTGACCAGCTATAGAACAATGTGTAACTTACCGTCTATTGGTCGTAGACAAATTATTATATCTATCTTTAGACGCCTAAGCCAGCTAGCTGACGTTGGAGCAGTCGTCGTGTTTCGATGTCTCAAGAACCTGTGCATCCTCTGGAAAGGAACGACACCTAGGGCTCATGCTCCGGCTTGCTAGCTACTGGATAGCCTCTGCTCCGTTGTCTCTACTTGTCTTATTTTCCAGAATTCGTGGCGTATCCGCTTTTCTTAAACGCCGTGTAGGTTGCGATGTAATCCTTCACGGCGCTTCTCAAGTCCCACTGCGGCTCCCACCCCAGCTGCTCCCGGGCTGCGGTGGAGTCGATGGGTCTGCGGTGGACACCGCCTCCCGTTACCTGTATTTTGGCCTCGGGGATGAGTTCTCGTATGATGGCTACGGTCTCCCGGTCGGAGATTTCGTCCGCTCCTCCGAGGTTGAAGACTCGTTGCTGAAGTTTCTCCTCCTCCACGTCGAGGGCTCGGAGGACGCCTCTCGTCAGGTCCTTAATGTAGCAGTTATTCCGTTTCTGGTCGCCGTCCCTCGGAAGCGTCGTGGGAATGCCGTCTACAGCGTTCTCAATGATGCGTTCGTTTCGGGAGGTCTCGCTCTTGGAGCCGAAACCCCAGACGCGGGTGAATCGAGCACTCACCCAGTCGACACCAGTTGTATGCCAATAGCACATCCCGATGATTGTGGCTGCCATTTTGCTGGCTGCGTATGTGCTGACGCCCCGGGTGGGGTTGAACATTCCCTCGGTTTCTGTTAAGGCGTCCTGTGTCTCGTCTTGGTAGAGGTGGATGTACTCGACATTGGTGCCTGCGAAGACTACGCGCCCCAGATTCAAGATTCTGGCCGCTTCACAGACATGCAGCATGCCGTCCAGGGTGACGTGGAAGGAGTAGTACATGTGCTCTCGTTCATATCGGCCCCGGAAGATGGCGGCGGCGTGGAAGACCTTCTCCACCCCGTACTCCTTACACGTCTGTAAGAGGGATGGAAAGTCGTCGCTGACACTCCCCTCGACGAACGTTACCTTATCCCAGACCGGCTCGAGAAGCCACTGCATCTTGGCACTCGGCGGCTTCACGTCGAAGACGACCACGTCGCTTCCCCCCTCCACCAAGGCCTTCACCACGTAGCCCCCGATGAGTCCGGATCCTCCCGTTACAAGATATGTCTCGTTCACCTTAACTCACCTCACATGATCATACTTCAGTATTCCTTTCCTGGTATTTAGGATTGAGGTTTAAAGAGCAAAAACATGCAAGAGGTATAACGGGAGTTAGATACCTTAGTGCACACATTATCTACCTCGCGAACTCTTTGCTTTTAGTTTGGTGCTTTAAAGGGTAGATTTTATGGTGTAAGGAAATCGGGTAAAGACATTGGAGGTTAGAGGATTTAGAGGTAGCCCAGGCGCCTCAGTCTCTTCTTGATCAATTCCTCATCTTCCTTAGTATGTGCTTTTTCTCCATCACGCTTCATTAAAAATTCTCGTAGAACAAACTCGACGTAATCCTCAACGCTCGTAAGTTCTCCACCCTTCTCCTTGAGACTGTCTTCAACCTCATTGTACAAACTCTTAGAAATGTATAACGCGACCTTTTCATCAACCAACTCGTTCAACACCGTTTTCAGATAGCTATGCTATCAGCTTTTCATAAAAAACTTGTCTAACCGTACTTCAACTCACTTGTTTCTATGGCCCTTACGACATGTAACCTAGGGCTCTGAGTCGTCTCTCAACGTCCTCTGACTCCAAATCGGGAAGATTTTTTCGGATCAAGAAAATAATGTATTCCGTAGGGCTGCGATACCCACTTCCATCCAGACACTTCGTCAGCTGATCGTATAATGGCTTAGGCAGGGGAATGTTCACGTACTTAACCATGACGAGGCTCCTCGATACAACTTTCAACGGTTCATACATTTATATTTAACCGACGAATATATGAGCCTTCGTTTACACAACAGTTACACAACAGTTAAATATCATCCTGGAAAGAACTAACGAGAGAACAAGGAAGCTTATTCATGAATAAAGACCTCCAGGACCTGGAAAAGAAGAGCATCGCCATCATTCGCGAAGCCAAAGCCCAATTCAAAAACCCCGCCATCCTCTGGAGCACTGGGAAAGACTCCACCACAACCCTCTGGCTTTGCAAAAAAGCCTTCTTCGACGAGATCCCCTTCCCCGTCATCCACATCGACACCGGCCACAAGTTTCCAGCCATGTACGCGTTCCGGGACGAGATCGCCGCAGAGTGGGGCTTCAACCTAGTCGTAGCCAAGAACGAAACCGCCTTGAAACAAGGAATGGCTCCCGAAAAGGGACGACTGGACTGCTGCACTCAACTGAAGACGGAAGCCTTGAAGGACCTGTTACGAGCACGGAAGTTCGACGCCCTCTTCCTCGCTATAAGGCGGGATGAACACGCGATACGCGCTAAAGAACGTTACTACTCCCCGCGGGACGAGGACTTCCGCTGGAACTACGCCGATCAACCCGCTGAACTCTGGGATCTCTACGTGAAGCCCTCCGAAGACTTCTCCCACATGCGAGTTCACCCCATCCTCCACTGGACTGAACGCGACGTCTGGCAGTACATCCAGCAGGAGAATCTGCCCGTTAACACCCTATATTACGCTAAAGACGGTATGCGGTACCGGAGCCTCGGCTGCATGCCTTGCACGGTCCCCGTCCCCTCCGCAGCCGGTACCATCGACGAAATCGTCCGGGAACTGGAGACCTCGAAGACGCTAGAGCGGGCGGGTCGAGCTCAAGACAAAGAGAAGGCCTACATGATGCAGAAGCTCCGTGCCCTCGGCTACATGTAAGGGAACGCCCATGATCATTCTGGCCATCGACGCCCTCGACCTCAAGCAGGTCGAACGGTTCAACTGCCACCACCTGATGCAACACGAATACGGTGTAACTGACCTCACCGGCTTCAAGCAGGAGCGTACCGTGGTCTTGTGGGCAGCCTTCTTGACAGGGAACAACTTGGAAGCGGAGATCCCCGTGGAGACCCAATGGACGTACCGCGTCCACCCCGAACAGACCTTTCTCCCGTGCTTCCCCACCTACAAGACGATTGATGTCCCAGCTCTCTCCTATAATCAGGAAGCACACGCGGAAGAGCGGCGACTGCTCAAAGGCGTCTTCGACGGGACAGCAACCATCAAGGCGTACGATGCAGTCGTGTGGCGAAACCATGAAGAAAATAAAGAAGCGTTTTTCAAGGCAGTCGGTCGCTTCGACCTCGTCATGGGCTACTTCAACCTCGCTGACGCTATAGGCCACCTCAGCTTCGGAATCAACGACAAACTGGCAGCCGTCTACGCCGACCTTGATTGCGTAGCGGAAGCAGTCAAAGACTTTGATGACGCCCTTCTCATCATCTCGGATCATGGGATGAGGGCAATTGGGCGATACGGCGACCACAGCCGAAATGGCTTCTACTCCTTCAACCGGGATGTGGGGCTTCGTCGCCCCAAAATAACCAGCTTTAACGCTTTCCTCAGGAGACTCGCAGAAGATGAGTATGCCGCGAATTAATCTGGTCGTCGTGGGCCACAAGGACCACGGTAAATCCACGTTGATCGGTCGACTTCTTTACGACTCGAAGGCTGTCCGTCAACAACAAATCGATGAGATCCGAACCGAACTCACCCCCTCCGGGAAACCATTCGAGTTTGCCTTCCTCCTTGACAGCCTGGAAGAGGAACGGCAGGGAGGCTTAACCATCGACATCATGCAGACGCCCTTCACATCCCAGAAATACCTCTACACGATCATCGACTGTCCTGGTCACCGGGAATTCATAAAGAAGATGCTGACTGGGGCATCTCAAGCCGACGCCGCCGTCCTCGTAGCCTCGGCGAAAGAAGGTGTCGAATCCCAAACCCGACAACACGCCTTCCTCATCAAAAAGTTGGGCATCCAACAATTAGTAGTCGCCATCAACAAGATGGACGCTGTCGCATACCGAGAAAGCTCCTACAAGACAATAGGCGACGAGTTAACGCCTTTACTTCGAGACTTAGGCTACCACCACGTGCCCCTGATCCCGGTCTCCGCAATGAATGGCGATAACGTCTACGCGAAAACAGAGAAGATGACATGGCACACTGGATCAACCCTCATCGACGCCTTGGACGAAACCATACGGGCCCCCAACCCCCCAGCAAACAAGCCCCTGCGCGCCGTCGTCCAAGACATCTACCCGTATGAAGGCAACCAAACAATCATTGCGTGCAAGATCGAGACGGGAACCCTCCAAACACAAACCAACGTCGTCTTCAACCCCCTGGGACAAACCGGTCGCCTGAACCAGATCTTGGTCTACGGCTCAGACGTGGAACGCGCTGAACCAGGAGACCCTGTTGGCCTCATCGTAGACGGTGTCGACGCGGTTGAGCGCGGAGATGTCTTGAGTTACCCTCATAACCAGCCAAACGTCGTCACGCACCTCGTGGCCGAAGTGATCCTTTTCTCCGACACACCCCTCCAAGAAGGCGCCGAAATCACCCTTCGCTACGGAACCGCTGAAAAACGGTGTCGCGTACAAAAAATCAGGAGTGAAATGGATCCCGTACGCCTGACCATAACCTCACAGAATCCCAGACTTTTACGGGGTAACAGTGTCGGTGTAATTGAGCTTTCTGCACGGGAGCCCCTCTGTCTAGAAAAATATTCTGATGTCCCACAATTAGGACGATTCATCATAGAAGACAAGAAGGGAGCAGTGGCTGCTGGAATCGTCCTCGAAACAATCACATAAGCCATTTCCTCCTACCCGCAAGCTAGCTCGCTGTGCAGAAATCCCTTGAAACAACTGGAGTCACTACGGGGGGGAAGGGCGAATTTGCAGGGAGAGTAATTGCTGTTATGACACGTGTGAGATAGAAGGATGGTTAAACAGGTCGAGATTCATGTCTCATGCTCCCTCATCTCTACTTCCCCCTGCGTAACCATACGTCGCTTTAAGGGGACTTGTTCCTGATACAAGCATTACTATTGAGTTCTCCCTTTCTGACATGGCTTTGGAATTCAGAAAACTCTTTCAACACCTCTTAATAAGAAGTCGATACATCATACCTTTTCATATACAAAGAGGTGAGGGTGATATGGGTTCTAACACAGGGTTTCACGAGAAGATGGACGCTCTCGACCTCATTATCAACGCGTTACTGGACCACGAGAAGCAGCTTGACGCGATTTCCCACCGTCTTGAAAACCTGACCTCTCACACCACCCTCACAGAGAGTGAGTATGTCACCCCGGAGGTGCAGAGTATTGAGCCCAGAGTCGTTGGGAAACCTCCTCGAGTCGTCTTTAACAACTGGTATGAGTACACGGCTGCATGTCGAGGCGCGACGATGGTCGCTTTCGAGGTTGAGGAGAATCGCTTCCACGTCTACACGCTGGTCGATGGACGCATCTACACGTACGTGGAGGTTCTCCCCGAAACGCGGCTGAAGGTCTCTGAAGACCCCACCCACCTGTCCATAGACAAGGCGTCCTTGAGTACCATCGACCGTTTCCACTTTCTCATCGGTGGACAGCTCAAATGTGGACTGACCCTCTCAATCGAGAGTTACCGAACCCTCCTCAAAGAAAACGAGTACCTTTTTGAACTGCAATATCATCTTGAACCGGATGAGGTTAAGACCTTTCTCTCAAAGGCATTAAACGTCTCGAAGGAGCAGGTTGTTGAAGGAAAGATTACCTTCTGAATATCTGTTGGGCTTTAACAAGCCCGTCCAGGGACTGCACATGATAAGATAACGCACGCCTTCCCTTGTCCGTTATGCGATACCGCTTTGACTTCTTACTGATCTCGACAGCCATGAAGCCACCATCAATCAAAGTCGTAAATGTGTCCTGCAGTGAAGACCAAGACAGGTTCGCCTTATACATTATCCTAGTGGGCTTATCTACGCCTCTGTCAAGGGCTTTCAGGACGTCGAAGTAGATTTCCAGTCTCGATCTTCGTACCATATTTTAAAAACCGGTCTAAAAGTACTTTTTTCAATATATATAAGTCTTATGAATTATATACCTGCCCATCTTTCTACCAATAGTGGTAAAAATTCCTAGCGCGAGTGACGCCAATGTCTAAGACGGTCAACCCTTGATGAGGTAAAGAGGTTATTTAATCGTGCTGGATCGGACTGCCCGCTTTTTCAGGATGGCTACCAGCGGATCCTCTTCCGCCTTCTGATATAGACTGTTGAATGTTTTAACGAGTTTTCGGCACATGCTTTGACTTTCAAGGGTGAAACCCACGTGGAAGCCTTTAGTAAGTGGATCTGACAGCTCAATCAGGGCAAACGTCTCATCGATGACGCAGAAGTTGAACGGAATGTCCCCATGTTTTACCGTGAGTTCCTGGCTTTGAAGAAGCTTCAAAACGACGTGGGCTATACTGGGATTTAATATCGTTCGCAAAATCTGAATACTCTCGGATAACTTTTGACTTTTCCCGGTTAAGAGTGACAGATCGATTTTTCGTTGAACGGCCTTGATGAGAGCTTCCATCACCCGCACATCCGGGTCGTAGGCTGCTAGATAAATACGTTCTTCAGCACCCTCAATTAGAGTAATAATCTCGGATACAAGGGACTCATGCTCCTCAAACATCTTCACGGGGTTGATCGACTCGCCAGTCTCAAGCGAGCTAGCGAGTCCCCTGGGAGAAAGAGCCTGCAATATCTGCTTCGTCTCCTCTTGAGAGATCGACTTCGATCGTCTCAACCTATCCGCCAAATCCAGGCGGTCACGCTGATCCAGTGCAGAATTAAAGCTCTTTCCCAAGGTATAGCAGATCATTCCAGTAGTCGTGTGTTGATACACGTTGTCTCTCTTCTCGACTAAGCCCGCCTCCATCAGCTCTTTAAGGCGGCTATAATATCTCTTCTGAGTTAACCCCAGCTCTTGTATAGTCTTCGTGGACTTTTCGATACCCTTCCTTGCAGTCAAGAAGATCTTGATGGCGTCCTCATTCGCAAGAGCCGCCAAGATTTCTTTCAGTTCAACAAGGTTTATCGACTTAAGCACGTCGCTCAGTTGAGACATCTAAAGCGGTTCCTTGTAGCTTAGGCTACATAACTACCTTTGACGGCACCTATTTATGCTATTATGATAAGAAAATATATACTGAAAATCCACAATCAATTTGATTTTCAAATAGTTACTTCTTCTCGAAGGATGAACACTGCGAAAGGGTGGGGGTAAGGTCATGATAGTCCTGTTGTTACGGCTCGCTGTATCCTCAGCACTTCTCGTTTACGCTTCGGCCTGTGACGTTGCGTCGAGGGAGGTGTCGGACTGGGTCTGGGTACTCGGTATCCCCACGTGCGTGCTTTTGGACGGCGTTGACCTTTATTTTGGATGCATCGACCTCCTCTCCCTCGTAGCCTCATTGGGCGTCTCCTTCCTCCTAGGGTACGTGCTCTGCGTCCTCGGCTTCTACGGGGGCGCCGATGGGCGCGCGTTGGTACTGATGGCCGCGGCAATGCCCTCCTATCCCCCTTCCCGCCTCTTCGTCATCCAAGTTTTTCCCCTCCCCCTCTTCTTCATCTTCCTTTCTTCCACGCTCTTCAGCATAATCTATCCCCTCAAAGTCTTCACATTGAACGTGATTGATCGATTTAGGGGCAAGCGTCTTCTTCACGGCATTGAAGAAGATAATTTGTTGAAACGTCTGGTACTGTACGTCACAGCGAGAAGGGTGACCTTTGAGACGCTGAAGGCGGGGCTAAAGTACTTTCCAGCCGAGACCATCGTCGTGGAAGGAGGTGAGGCTCGGAGGACACCCATATACTTCCTACACGCTGAGGCAGAAGTAGATGAACTCGTTGAACAACTGGAGGCACACAAGGAGCTTTTCACCGATGGGGTGTTAGCCTCGCCGACGATACCCATGATCGTGTTTCAAACAGCGGGCTTCCTCGTTGTAAACCTCATCCTCTACTGGCCTTTCTAGCGAACGGGTACAAAAATAGCCCCAATATGAGCCTCTCAGATAATAAACCTGCGATCCGTGAGGTTTAGAACAATAACCCATCCACGACGTACCACAGGGGTTGTAACCTCTTTGAAGCACGTGGTGGTGGGAAACACCAGAAGCAGTGTGGAAGAAACCATAAAAAGCGATGGAAACTCAACAAACAACTCTCGCTCCCTCGTCTACTAACCTGGGCTTTAAAACATCCAATACCCTTGTGACCATCCTAGCTAACTAGGCTTCAGGGGTTGTCCTCGACGTTTTCACCTACTCGTATCTCAAGGAGTTCTTGATTCGTGATGGAATCTCACCCCATTGCTTTTCAAAGTCCGTGAGGTATCGCCTTCGCCCTAAAAGGAATTCTTGGATCATCGTCGATCGATTTGCGTCCTCAAACATCGTGAGGGCTCTTAGCTTGTTGAGCCTCGCCCGATCGCATCGTATCGGATAGTAGTACCACAGCTCATCCGGCCGTTCACTGAAGATAATTCGATCCCTCAGCAGGTCGTTATAGATGGCGAAGGAGTCCCAGACATCGATCTTCATGCCCTCGTCCCCAATCTGCCCCGTATTGGCGAGGTATACCCATATCCCCGGGTTCTCTCGAAGAATCTCATAGAACTTCAGCGCGTGCTCAAGCCTGTTTCCCGATACGAAGGGGTCCAAGAAGAACTCCCGTTTGAACTTACCTGCCTCCAAGGGGTCGCCCCCTGAGCTCTCGACTGACTCACCATAGATGAGCTGCATAACGGCCTGCTCTGAAGTGAGTCGGGATATAGCGTTGATCAGCGGGTTCCGCGTTAAAAGGATTATGTAGTGAACCTTCTTCACTGTCAGATCCTTGCTAGCGATCTCCAGGTTCTCGCGGAGAACTACGGCTCTACCGTTCTTCGTCTTCGACGTGTCTGAGAAGTGGGGTATGTAAGGATATTTGCTTAAGCTAACGTTCTCGAGGAGGGTGTCGCTAGAAGAAGCCGCCGTGAAGATCTCGGGTTGGTCAACGTCGATGCCATCCGTCTTCACGTACAATCCCCCGGGCTCGAAAATGGTGAAGCTGCCATCGCTTCTCAGTACTCCTCCGTCATCACCCACCATTTCCGATCTCTCTTTAGGAATTCTGCGAAACGTTCGACAGAGGGTGGTGGTCTTACCTGTCGCCGTCAACCCGCCTACGACGGTTGCTCTCTCCTTGAGTTCAGGTCGCTGCGTTCCATAGTCGAAGACCCACAGGTAGTCCCTCCGCACACCAGCGTGTAAGAAGATTCCCTCTTCGTCTATGGCTTTCACCCGCCAGTCCTCAAACTGGAAGACGCCTTTCTTTCCCTCGCCAACGTATGTGGAGTTCCGGACGATCTTAACCTGTTCTCCTCGCTTCAACCCCATCCAGAGTCGGATCATGATGTCCTTTTCATTCAAATCCTTGATCTTCTTGTTGACTTCTAAGGCGTCATCGGTGAAGTAGACTATGTGGTACGTTGGGTCTTCCACTACCCTATCTTTAGGCTCACCCAGCAGCATCTTCAATCCGTAAGCGATTTGGGCATACTTCTCAGGTACGAGGAATCTCGCTGTGACCTCCGAATTCTCCCCAACAACCGTGTCGACAGATACGACCTTATATCCCCTCGAGGTCTCAACTGCCTGCCGCGCCAATAGAAGCTCCTCCTCCCCAAACTCATTGTCCACACTATTCCGCGTCTTCGGGGCGCTTCGGGACATCGGCTCGGAATCGACGGCGAGGGATCTCATCTGAGTCTCTATAACCCCGTTCTGTTTTAAGGCGAAGGCTTTGAGCTCCGCTAATGATAGACCTTCGATGAGACGGCTCTCTTTCTTGGCTTCGGTATAAATTTTTTTGGGTGCCTCAATGAACTCTCTCACGTTTGCCCCACTTCCCCTCAAGTCATCATGCTTACTACGTTGTTTTTCTCTCCCTTCAGAGTAATTCGCAAAATATTCAGTATATACTCCAGAAATTAATTTGAAGCATTGGGAGTGTGTGTCATATTTAAAACTTCCGCGTACGATGCTGTACATTGATAAAGCCACCATTGTACCGCACGAAACCTCGAAAAAGCATGTTTATCATCGTACCCCTGAAACGATGTTTCATATTCCTCTTAAAAAACAGTCATTCCGTTTCCTAAACAGTTCATACTATCCTCGCAAGTCTACGTCACACGTGAACAACGCTCATAAATAGAAATCTACACACGAATCTTGTTGGCAAGCAGGATGAACGCTTCATATAACTTATTCCTCTGCCTACAATTCTTCGTGCTCTGAGATGGGCGGTGAAGAAAACAATAAAAGGGATTATGTGCCTGATAGGAAACATGGGTTTACGGAAAGAGTACGTTATCACCGAGATCAGTGCGTCACCCGATGGCTCCCCCTACGTGTTCATCACACTTAAAGGTCCCGGAGAGGTTGGAGGGCCTCAGAGGCCTCCCGTTACAGCAGTAGCCTCCTTTCAGTCCATGGATGATGTTTTCAAAAATCTGGGCAGTGTCCTTTCGAAGCAGATGATGGGCGGCTTCGCAACAGTGATCAAGCTTGGGTTGGATGAGTATGAGAAGTTAGACATCAAGGTCGGCGACAGGATCTCGTTAGAACTTAACAAAACCACAGTAGGCATCCCCTGAGGGGACAGTCGCCGTGATTGACTCACACGAATATCAGTGGAAGTACAAGCGCTTCGTTCAAGGAGTCCTATCCGAAGCGGAGTTTCGGAGGTACCTCGCCCTCTCTCTTTCAAAGGAAGACCTCATCAACATAGTTGTCTCCGGCGCCAAGTCCCTGAAAAGAGCTGTGGCGATTGGAGAACCCATCGAAGTAACACGATAAGCGCCTTGCACCTACCTTCCGTTTTTTCAGCTGTCCAATAAACACCACATAAAACTAGAGTGCAGTCGACGTCGCACACCATCGTCCTTCGTAAACCACGGTTTTGAAGTGCATCCCGAAGACTCATATTCGTCATCTTATTCTTTCCTCGCACCCTTAATAGGTTATTTTCCTCGACAAGTACTGAAGACGACATCCCAGCTAGACTTCTTGGAAGGCTGATGATGCCAGAAGAGGCTGCGAGAGGAATTTTCATGGCGAACCTGCTTCATAAGACTGACACCACTCCCCTCATCAACCCAGATAACCTTAGCCACGTGGATATTCACCCAGTGGAGAGAACCTCTTACTTCATCATCAACTACGCCATCGCAGAAAACTTGATAACATCACTCTCCTTCTCGAGCCACTTCCGACAGTCATTGAGAGTCCATGGCTTCGCGAGAAGCGTGTCGTGAATGCTAAATTCGTATTTAAAATCTAGACCTCAAGTTCGTAAGAAATAATTGTCCTTTTCAAGGAACAATTGGTCACGTTCGCAAATCATTTCGATCTTTCCACGGAATGGTGAGTGTAAATGGAGAATAAAAAGAAGAGTATACTGGTTGTAGATGACGATACAGCTATCCTCAAATACGCTACGCGAATTCTCCGATCAGAGGGTTACGACGTTGACGCAGCAGAAACAGGGTTTGAAGCGATAGAGAAGTCTAATGCTCACTTCTATAATCTCGCGCTTCTTGATATTAAGCTTCCAGACATGGAGGGAACCGAGCTTTTAACCAAGATGCATAGAACCACGCCCTTGATGATGAAGATCATGGTCACTGGT
>JAOZHB010000104.1 GCA_026015035.1 Candidatus Bathyarchaeota archaeon
GTGTCTTCCCACATCATATGTGGGACCATGGGCCCCGCATAGACCTTCGGATAATTCCAGGTACCTATGAAGACGGAAGGCGGAGACGCTCCAAAGAGGCTTTCACTCTTAAATTTTCTCCCAAGTCTTCCTTCCACCCGTTTAATGATAGGACAAACAACTTCGCCACAGAGGCCAAGTCTGCTGCCACACCTAGAGCAGTTAACCCTTTTTCCCGACCTCTCCGTCGCCAACGAATATGTGTCCCCCGATATAGGTTTTCGAGGAGCATAGATATAAATTAAAAGGACAGCTGGCATGCTCTTCTTTCTTTAGCCAGCTAACCTACTAATACGTCGTTTGAAACGGAAGTAGATCTCAAAGACGAAACCTCATCTCGGTATGCATGTAGATAGAACTTCGATTGGGGGATAACGATTGAATGTAAACCGATTGAGTAGGGAGCCCTTGTCTTCAGTGAGTATCCTGAACACCATGTGTCCACCTTTTTTACTGGTGTTAGGTTCATGGGTCAATAAATAACTTTAAATAACTTTACCCGGAGGGCTACGGAGCAAAGGACAAACCTTGCCAAGGAATAAAGTGTACGTGAAATGGAGTTTCCTCGCCGAATATACACCGTTAAGGAATTCATGCAAGCAAGGGACTGCGTGAAAAAGGGGCATAGGCATCGCCTCAAGGTTTCTGGAAGCAGAGACTTCAAAGAGAAGGTGAAGCGGATAAAGAACCTCCTTCACACAACCGACTACTACGACTTTCTTCGAACATACATCCGCTGTATAAAGGAAATCGAAGGCATAGGCCAGCTTCGGGAGACGGAAGCAACAATCTGGCTCAATAAATACCTCGTTGAAAATCCTGTGGAAGGCGCACGCTTCATTGTTCAAAAAGCACAACAGATGAAGGATTACTTGGATGGAAAACAGTACTATGACAAAGGTGAGATGGCCGCGGTGAAGAAAAGCATCGACTTCCTCCGGGTTTTAGAGAGTAAAAGAATTAGCGAAGACTTGAAACAGCAGTGCATAACCTCCTTACAACAATGGACTGAGGAACGAGTTCTGTAAACACCGCTCAAACATCTGCTCTCCAGTCACAAGTTTTATCCTTTTCAGGGGTACCCTCCCTGTGAAACAGAAACTTTGATTATGGGTAAAATACTACTACTTAATCATGACAGCCGTAACAGCATTCCTCTATACTGACTCTTATTTAAAATACCAGTTTGGTCCAGCTCATCCCTTCCAACCCATTCGGGAAAAAAACTCTCTTGACCTCTTACAAGAATTACATGTTTTTAACGGGAAAGCACAACATCTTGAGCCTCCACCGGCCATGAAGGAAGACCTCCTCACGGTTCACACTAAAGAATACGTTGACTTCGTAGAGAGAATGTGTAATGAAGGCCGCGGATACCTCGACTCTGGGGACACGCCAGCAACCAAGAACCTGTATGGGGGTGCACTTTCCGTCGTCGGAGGTTCTCTACTGGGCGCAAAACTGGTTCTTGACGGAGAGGTAGACCACGCATTCAATCCTGGCGGCGGGCTTCACCACGCCAAAGCCGATCGGGCCTCTGGCTTCTGCGTATTCAATGACATTGCCGTAGCCATACGGTTTCTACAGAAAAATTATGGCTTGAAGCGGATTGTCGTTATTGACATCGATGGCCATCATGGGGATGGCACTCAAGAACTCTTCTACGACGAACCGATCCTCACCATCTCTACCCATCGAACAGGCATCTTCCCCGGAACGGGATACGTGGATGAAATCGGCGTAGGCAACGGTAAAGGGTATTCTGTTAACATTCCTCTTCCTGAGGGGACCTTTCACGAAGCCTACATCCATGCCTTCAAGGAAATCGTTCCCCCCTTGGTTGAAGCGTACGAACCCGAAATAGTCATCAGTCAATTCGGTGTTGACGGTCACTACCTTGACCCCCTCGTCGGCTTAGCCTTAACAACCAAGACCTACGAGGAAGTCAGTCGGATAATCCATGATTTAAGTCACAGCTTTGCAGGGGGTAAGCTGCTTGTGGTTGGTGGGGGGGGTTATAATGTGCAGATGGTTGCGAGGTGTTGGGCCATTATGTTCGCGACCATTTCCCAAGCCCTTCCCGTAGAGAGTGAAGAACGGTATAATCACCTCTTCGACAGGGATTTCCCCGTACGGGAAAAGAGGGTTTTTGATAGGGTGGAAGCCACTGTTAACCGACTGAAAGAACGTGTTTTTCCTCTTCACGATCTTGACTCGTGACATACATCCCTAAGCGATTGGAGAAACATGTGCCCAGATCTCTTCAGCAACGTCACCCTTCGTTTTTTCCCCGTCGACTATGACCCAACCAAACTTCTCAGCCAAGGCCAGATAGGCGTTCCTCACTTTTTCAAGGAAGTCTCGATTCGCCTCATAGACATCCCTCACCTCCTCTCTCTCGAAGGCTGTCGCTACGGAAACATCGACGACAATGACCAAATCCGACGGGGGAAGCCCTCTTTCAAGGTTTATCATCCACTCCAAATTCAGCCCGTTCGCCAAGCCGTAGACTAAGCCAGAGGGCGTATACCTGTCCGCGATTACAAGCTTCTCCTTGCCAAGCCAAAGCACCAGGTCTCCACGCTTCTCCCATCGATTAGCCACGTAAAGTAGCTGCCTGAGCTCTGGGCCGAAATCAGCCTCTCCATCGAGGTATCGCCTAATTACACGTCCAATGATCGTAGTATAGTCGGGGAAAGCGATAGTTTCAACCCCTTTTCCCATCTTCCTAAGCCTATTGGCGAGTATTGCGGTTTGTGTTGCCTTCCCCGACTTGTCAATGCCTTCCAACGTTACCAACGTCAACTCAGGATACCTCATTATTCACGAGTGTTGAATAGGGTAAAGAGGGAATGACCGTCAGACACTTAACTATTTTGTCCTCAGTCCAACAGGCGAAGTCTTCACCTTGCTTGTTGGGTTCAATGTCGTTCACATTCTGGGATGTCTCCTTTCAGCAGGCTCCCTGCACGAAGCCTTCACACGCGTACACCTCCGTCTCTTGACCAAGCTTGGTCTGAGCCTTCGAAGTAGAACTTATCCTGTGATGATGAAACACAATATACATATA
>JAOZHB010000123.1 GCA_026015035.1 Candidatus Bathyarchaeota archaeon
CAACCATTTAACGTTTTGTATCCGATGGACCTTGGACGGTTTTAAACAGTTTAGGCGGATTTATCAAGGCATAATGCATGCAATATCCGTGTCATTTCCCTGTGTAAAGGGCCGTTTTCCAAGCGCTTTTTCGGCTAAACGCCGCGATTTACTGTCCTTCCCCGAAAATTTTTTTTTCACTTTATCGGTTTTTACACGGGGAAAAATGAGAGATGACCGTAGCGCGCGTATAGTGGCTTAGCTAGCTATTGGCAGACCCTGCTTAATGAGTTTTCAGGCGTAACCTTAATCAAGTAAATTGGTTTGAGCATAAAAAAATTGTAGATGGAGCGTACAGCATGAGAAGAGGGGTTACAGATAATGTACCCAAAAGAGTACTTTTACTCATTTCCATAAAAGGTAATAAAAAAAAGTTAAATATCTCTGCACTCTTCAAGAGGTGCATCAGGCAGTTTAAACATGCGGGAACATCGATGCCCCTTGAAGAGTGTGTGAGTCTGTCGTCGTGTTTGAGTTGTTTGAAAGCCCTTTGAGGTGTGTTCATTATGAGGATAATTGTGTGCATTAAACAGGTTCCGGATACCATGGAGGTTCAGATAGATCCTGAGACGGGAACCCTTCAACGCGAGGGGATCGAGGCTGTCGTAAACCCCTTGGATATGTACGCGATTGAGGAAGGAATCCGACTGAAAGAAAAGCATGGGGGAACGGTGATCGCCCTGAGTATGGGTCCACCCCAAGCGGAAAACGCGTTACGCGAGGCCTTAGCCTTAGGCTGCGACGAAGCCATTCTCCTCTCTGACAGGGCTTTCGCTGGAGCAGATACGTGGGCCACATCCTACACCCTAGCCCGTGCCATAAAGAAAATTGGTGATTACGACTTGATAGTGTGTGGGTTGAAGACCACCGATGGGGACACGGCGCAGGTTGGCCCGGGCTTAGCTGAAGAGCTAGGCATCCCCCATGTGAGTTACGTGGGAAAAATCGTGGACGTAACGGGAGCAACAGCGACATTGAACAGGCCCATCGAAGAGTCCTATGAGGTCGTGGAGGCTCCTCTGCCCTGTCTGATCACGGTGACGAAGGAGATCAACGTTCCGAGACTTCCCTCCTTCAGGCGAAAAATGCAGGCCCGAAAAATGGAGGTTGTCGTATGGGGCGTTTCAGACCTCACGGGGGAAAAGAGTCGATTTGGCCTCGAGGGCTCAGCGACGAGGGTGATTAAAGTGTTTCCACCGCCACCCCGCCCCGGGGGGGAGATGCTGTCGGGCGATGCAACAAGCCAAGCCGAAACGTTGATTCGAAAACTCAGAGAGCGACATATGCTGTAAGGGAGTATCGTGAACATGTCTGAAATTCGAGTGCTACGTGAGAAGTGTACGGGCTGCGGTCTCTGCATCGCCGCCTGTCCCTTCCAATGCATATCCCTCGTGGAGGAGAAGGCGGTTATTAGCGACGAGTGCAGGCTCTGCGGCATCTGCGTCGACGTCTGTCCCGAGCAAGCCATTGAAGTGGAGGACGCGGAGAGGACCGGTGACGTATCGGGGTACAGCGGGGTTTTGGTCTTTGGGGAGCAGAGACGAGGCGTCATCTCCCCTGTCGTCCACGAGCTCGTTGGCAAAGGCAGAGAGTTAGCGGATAAATTGGGTGAACGCCTTGAATGCGTCGTCCTCGGAGAGAACATGAAGCCGCAGGCAGAGGGCTTGGCCGAATATGGTGTGGACCGAATTTACCTGTTTGACAGCCCTCTCTTAGCTGACTTCAGGGATGACCCCTACACCCAACTCTTGACGGCTCTTGTTAAAGAGGTTCAGCCCAGCATCTTCCTCATTGGTGCCACGTCCATCGGGCGGTCCCTGGCTCCACGACTCGCGATACGGCTTCAAACAGGTCTCACCGCGGACTGCACGGGACTGGACATCGATGCTGAGGGGAATCTGCTTCAGACGAGACCTGCCTTCGGAGGAAACGTCATGGCCACCATTCTCTGTACGAACCACCGGCCGCAGATGGCAACGGTCCGGTACAAGGTGATGACGCGAGCGGAGAAGCAGCCAGGACAAATGGGTGAGATCGTGCTCAAGAAGGTGGGGGATGCCGTGATGGACAGAACGCGGATCCTGAGTGTCTCCACGGAATCGGAAGATGTGAGTCTTACGGAGGCGCAAATCATAGTGTCAGGGGGAAAGGGGTTGGGACGTCCGGAGGGCTTCAGTCTCATTCAGGAGCTTGCTGATGCGTTAGGGGGAGTCGTCGGGGCGAGCAGACTGGTGGTGGATGAAGGGTGGATTCCCTTCAGGCATCAGGTGGGCCTTAGTGGAAAGACGGTGAGGCCTCGGCTCTATATAGCCTGCGGTATCTCTGGCGCTGTGCAGCACTTGGCGGGAATGCAGACATCAGACGTCATCGTTGCCATCAATAAGGATCCGTCGGCACCCATTTTCAAGATCGCGGACTACGGTATCGTTGGCGACCTCTACGAGGTCATCCCAGAGATCATCAGGGCTGTGAAAAATGAAAATTCTATTTGAATACACAAATTAGCTAGAGTGTACGCTTGTCAGATGTGTAAGTCCAATCCCAGATCGTTCAGGTAGCGGCGTGCTGTATTCTCATTAGCTAAGTATTCTTGAGAATACTTCTGTTTGTAAAAATCGTAGACTTTCAATTGGACGTCAAGGAGATTAGCTGGATCAGAATAGGCTTTCATCCGTTGATCGGGCGTGTTAGCCCATCGGGGATCACGGTCAGCCCATCCTTGAAGTTTTTCACGGTATATTTTTTCTGACAGTTCTTTAAAGTCTTTCAATCGTAATTCAGATCCTAGTACAGCGTCAGAGACATCTGCAGCCCATCTGATGACGGAGGGTGGGTTTATTGAGCCAGCGAAGTGAAAGTGGTTTCCCCATAAGGTCTCTCTCATCGCTGATAGAGCTTGCATTAAAAGGTACTCCACGGACATCTGTTCTACTGCCATTTCATGGCAGCCCCAAATGTTTGCTTTGGTGATGAGTCCCGTGTTGCGATGAAGCGCTTTAAACGCTGCAAAGGTTAACCACAAAGGGTATGCTCCGTCTTTTGTTTGAGCGGTGGCTAGTTGAGGCGTGTACCTACTCCGTCCGCCCCAATCTCTTCGCGCACCCCGTGGCGCACTTGCGCTACCTCCACCTTGCATGTTATCGCGGTAACACATCCACGCCGCAAGTCGACTTGCCACGGACATGATCATCCCCCCATAGATGTCTGCAATGAAATTGCTACCGCCTCCCTGATTCTCCTTGTAGGCCAAACCGTACTCCTCAAAAACGTAAGACGCAGCAATGTAGTCTGTCTCTACGTGAAGATCTGGTTGAATGGAGAACAAGGTACCATCTGTCGGCCGCATACCGTTCACAGGATCCATTGCAGCTATTACACCAAACGCTCGGGTTATGGTCGGATACTGAATAACACAAAGACCAGGCCTCCCTGCCAACGTACATCCAGTCCGCACCCGCTCGAAAGCCCTGCGAGCGCCGTAAGCCCAATGGGTGGGACCTGTAATTTCGTAGCCATCCGTTTCAGCGTACATGAAGCTTTGCATCGCACACACTCGCTCATCGGTCACATTCGCCCTCACGGCTAAATGCATGGGTAGAGGTACTCTGTCGGACCATGCTGAATGACCTGCAGCAATGAAGCAAGGACGATTATGACGATCCTCTATACCTCTCTTCTGAAAGATACGCCTATCCGATCCTTCACCAACCACTATTGTACTCGGCATCTCCCGTGCAGCCCTCTTTACCTCATCCTCAGTGAACTTTACAACGCGATTTGTCGTTACACAAAAAACACCCAATTCGGTAAGTAAATCAACCCCAGCTTGGAACACGGAGTCAGCATAAGTGTTATCGACATCCCAGAACTCCTCTTTACCAGATACGTTGAGGTGATACCTTTTCGTGAGTTCCTGGGTCTTTCGGAAGATGCCCATGTCGAAGTCCAGGGTGTCCATCTTGGGTTCGGTTCGAGATCTCCTAGCAATTTCTAATTGGTTAATCATCGCTATCAATCACTTATCCCGAGAAGCCTCTTCACCTCTGCCACCGCCTCCACCGCGTCGTGGCCATATCCGTCAGCACCTATCGACTTAGCCCACTCTGGATTACAGGGGCCTCCTCCAATGATGACCTTAATTTTCCCCTTTAGTCCAGCTCGTTCAAGTTCTTCGATGATTTCTCGCTGATAAGGCCTCGTAGTTGACATCAGACTGGAAGCCGCAATGATTTGAGCTCCCAACTCCTTCGCTCGCTCGACAAAGGTTGCGGCTTTTACATCGCGTCCGATATCAATGACTTCGAAACCATTCGCTTTCAACATCATCATCACAACGTTTTTCCCCAAGTCATGAAGATCGCCTTCAACTGTCCCCAGCACCAGCCTACCTCGGACACGCTCTTCCCCTTGCGCGAAGTGTGGTTCAATCATCTTCATGGCGTCATCAACTACTTCAGACGCCATCACCATATGCGGTAGAAAGACCTCATTCCTTTCGAACCGTTCCCCAATCTCCCTAATAGCTGGGAGGAGTCCTTCATCTATTAGTTGGGTGGGAGGTACATTGTCTTCGAGAGCTTCAGCTACAATTTTGTTCACTTCATCCGCATCGTATTCTAACACAGCAGCCCTCAACTTTTCAAGATGCTTAGCAAAGGTATTCATAAAATTATTCACCACTCACGTCTCATAATACGTAATTCGAGTACTAAAACTTAGCTAGCTAAAAAGTAACTTATGAAATATTTTACGAATAGTCATAGTGGTCTTTCTAATAGTACCAAAAAAATGGAACCTAATTAATTGTCGAATGTGCTAACTAGCTGACTTGGCTTATCTCCCTCCCTTCTTTTAGCTGTCTATTTTAGGAATAATGGCTTAAAGAATAATAAAAGAATAAAAAACTATGATGTTCTACTTTATCCTTTTCAGAAAGTCGTTCATAAAAATTGAACAGGGTCAGAAATTTTCAGTCTCGGTAAACGTAGTAGTTCGTTCCAGCCTCCTCCACGTTTACTGATAGATACAGTCCCTGTGGCGGTAGCTCATTAAGTAGCCTACTTATCTGCTTTCTGTTCAGGGGACCGTTGAGTATTAGTGGCTTCTTCTTAATCAGCCTCTTTAGGATGGGGATCCACTCCGATAGGGTTGGCCCGTATGGTGGTGGCTCCAAACTTAGTTGTAGCGCACCCAACTCAGGTATATCTGTAACAGCGTCCCCGTGTATGTAGTGGGCTGCGTGGAAGTGAATTGTCGTGTAGTCGAAAGCCTGAGAGATCTTCCTATCATACGGCATAACAAATTCTTTGTAGAACCTGGGTGAGATATACGCCGCCTCGTCCTCTTGGTTGCGAGTTATTGTTCCTGGCGCCCAGACGCCCCACTGGTTGACCATGCCTCCTCGATAGCGGGGTATGACCTCGTTTTGGGCCTTCATCGCCATTATGATGATGTCGGTGAGTCGCGTCATCAACGTGTGGTACTCCTTGGGGCGCCTATACATTGCAACCACCACGTTTTTGTCTCCAATCAACGCAGCCATGACATCAAGGGGCCCCCTCATGATAGATGTTTGGGTGACAACGAAGGAACCGAAGAACTTGTCCACACAGTATTTAGTCATGTCCACCAGGAGATCAAGCCACTCCTGGTTGATCTCAACCTCCATGTCCTTGGCCCACCAGTCGTCTGGCCATATCCCCTCACCGAAGCCAGCCCAGATG
>JAOZHB010000002.1 GCA_026015035.1 Candidatus Bathyarchaeota archaeon
GCAACATTGTCCTTTTCGTTTACGATCATAGCGGGACGTGTGTCCATACTGATCCCTCAAATATACGAGCCCCACGTGTAAATATCAACCGTGCCGTCAAGGCCTAGGATCTCGGCCTTCGTCTTCTTCCCCGAAACCACTTGCACCAGCTCTGTGAACAATCGGTCCCCCGCCGCTTCAAGGGTTTCCTCCCCTCGAAGAATGGGGCTCACATCGACATCGATGTGCTCTGCCAAGTGGTTTCCCGTTCGCTCATTTCCACAGACCTTGACGATCGGATACAGGGGGAAGCCTTGAGGCGCCCCCAGCCCCGTGGAGAAAAGTAACACTTGGACGCCGCCGGCTGCCGGGCCGGTGAGATACACGATTTCCATGCCGGGGCTGTCCATAAAGTATAAACCGCTTCCAGGAGGTTGTTCACCGTATTCGAGGACGCCTTGAAGAGGTCGTGAACCCCCTTTCACGATGGCTCCGAGGGACTTCTCCTCAATCGAGGTTAATCCGCCACGTATGTTCCCTCCCGTTGGCTGACTCCCTCTCATGTCCACCCCCATCGCTTTCGCCTTAGCCTCCATGCGCTCAACAACCTCGTAGACTCGCCTCGCAACCCGTTTATTGACCGCTCGCTTCGCCAAGATGTGCTCCGCCCCGATGATCTCGGTGGTTTCACCAAAGATAACGGTTCCGCCGGCGTCAACTACTCTGTCGACCACGACGCCAACCACGGGGTTCGAGACAAGGCCGGACGTCGTATCTGAAGCTCCGCACTTGATGCCTAACACCAAGTTCGCCAAAGAGAAGGGCTTCCGCTCCTGCTTATTGGCTTCACCGCACATTCGCGAAGCCACGTCGATGCCTTTCCGTAGGGCTTTCGTGTAACCCCCCTCCTCTTGCAAGGACAGGTGGGCAACGGGCTTCCCCGATGCGGCGATGCCGTCCACCACCTCCTGGGGTGAAACGGACTCACAGCCAAGACTGACCACTAACACAGCAGCGACATTGGGGTTGATGCCTAACCCAATCAGGGTTCGCGTCACCTGCTCCAAATCGGGCTTCAGTTGCGCACATCCCTGGTGGTGGAGAATCGGTACTGTGCCTGGTACGTTTTGTCTAATCTTTCGAATAAAGTCGTTAGCACAACCCGCTGTGGGAATGATGGCCACGTAGTTTCGAGCGCCCATCCCCCCATTCGTTCGAGGATACCCCGACAACATAGTGAAGCCCGCCTCCATACAAATTGACGTAAAATAAGGCCTCTTCACGTCGGATGTATCTTAAAAAGGTTCTTAATCACGTTTACCCTGAAAGCAGCGTCACGAAACCTGTGGCACCAGTATACAGCGGAACCACCTACTCAAGCAACACAGAAGAACTTGGAAGTGCTTTGTTTGAGCTACCTAGTTACGTGAAAAATTATTCCCACTAGCGCGTGCACTTTTATGGAAGCAATGGAAAGACTCGACTACGAAGTACAAAACACCATTGGTAAAAAGGCGATACTAGCTAGCGAAATTCTCACTAAACATTCCGCGCGCGCTAACAGGTACCCTGTAAAAAACGCAGGATGCTTCACCGTTTACTCCCATACGTACATCCCATTCAATGGTTGAGCGGAGTGCATCTGCTTCCTCGCCCGTTAGACTACAACTTACCACGAATTGACAGCCACCATATCGAGGTATCGCATACTCATTCTCCACGAAAAGCGCGTATTGACGTCTCCGCGAAGAGACATCAACGGTATTGATGTGAAGCGTTACCTCCCCAACACGAAAATGCACAGGAAAAACCCCGTCATTCAATATGTTGACGGTTATTGTAGCCGTGAGTTGAGTGGGGAATGATTTAGATGGTTCTGTATAACTGGTTTCCAACCGCTCCATCATCATGCTTAAACTATTCACTGAGTGAATGATCAACGTGACAGGGCCGATGACTACGAACGCTAGACCCAGAACGAGGTAGTGGAACGCCCGGACTCCTATTCCCAGACTCATAGCCTCCCCTACTCTAGAATCGAAGAAGAGCGAGGCCACATCTTTCCCCCAAACGGTCACATCATACCACACCAACCAGGCCATCCAAGCCATGAGAATTACCCCAGACACGGTCAGTAACAGGCCAACTGGAAGCAGTGGGAGCCGTTGAAGCCCCTCCCTGTGGGTGCGCGTGTTTTACACCAACCTCTCTGCTCAGAACTAGTCTTGTTTGTCTTTGACCTTCAGAATTCTGGCTAACTATATAACGTTTATGCAGGAGGAAATTTTAGTGGAACGTTCCCCCCCATTATTCTTGTTTAGGTTTAATGCGGTGTATATCTCTTGTTTTTACCCTCTTCGACGCTTTTAGAAGGCTAAATCAAAGGTGTACACGTGTTCTTTTTTAGGCGAATGTATGCGAGTAGCGCGCGTGCTATACTGAGGTTAGTAGGCAAATCTGGATTAGGATTATAAATATTAATGATGCCCCAGAGAAGTGCTCCAGCCAGCGATATAACTGAAGGAAGTACTAAGAGTCATTGCGATTTGAGATAATTCACTATTTTTGAGATAAGACTTTTCTCTTTCTCCTTTGGAAGGATGACACCCAGTACGTCATTTTTTCCTCCCGCAGAATATCCTTTCATCTTACAAAAACGGATAAGGGGAGTTAGGTCTTTGTCAATAGT
>JAOZHB010000042.1 GCA_026015035.1 Candidatus Bathyarchaeota archaeon
ACCATCTCCTGTAGCATCCGCTCCTCTTCGTCGAGAAAGGCCTGCATTTCTTCAGGCCGCTCAATGCTAATTTTAGCACTGAACTCCGTTTTCTCGACTTCTATGGGGGAATTGATCAGAGCGATGTTCGCCTTTTCAATTCGCTTGGGCATCCCTGAGTGCACTACCTCCTTGTCGATAGCGATGCCGTCGATGAGCTCTGTTGAGAGGAGGGATTCGCCTGCCTTTTTATCGACCTTGATGTCATCCAAGTCGACTTTGTACTCACCATCGTCCTTCTGCGCCACCTTTAAGACGGCGTCGACGACGAGGTCAGAGAGGTAGTCGCGATAATCAGAAACGAGTTTGCTTCCCATAGACGTCATGGACGCTTTTTTGAGCATGACCTTGTCAGTAGGAGAGACTTTGATCGCTATTTCGTTTAAGGAGGATAATGTTTTTTCAGCAGCAGCCCGGTATCCATCAACAATTATCGTGGGATGAATGTTTTTATTGATTAATTCTTCCGCCTTTTCGAGGAGTCTACCCGAAAGAACGACGACGGATGTTGTTCCATCTCCGACTTCATCGTCAGTTGTTTTAGCGACTTCCACCATCATCTTCGCCGCAGGGTGTTGAATGTCCATTTCCTTCAGCACTGTCGCGCCGTCGCTGGTGATAGTGACGTCTCCCAAGCCGTCGACGAGCATTTTGTCCATTCCCTTCGGTCCTAAGGAGGATTTGACGCTTTCCGCCACAACCTTTGCCGCGGTGATGTTCGCTCTTTGAGCTTCTCGTCCCCGAGATCTTGTTGTTCCTTCTCTAAGAATTAACACTGGTTGACCGCTTACCTGAGCGGGTATTGCTTCCACTTCGAGTCAACTCCATTTCGTGAAGGAGATGAACAATGTTTTTTATATAAACTTAGCGTTTAACCACGCCTAGGTGGAAACCCTCTTATATTCTTCGGTGTCAATCCTTGAGTGGGCGGAGTCTGTAACTGCAAATGATCTTTCCCACATAGAGGCTGAGTTGAAGGGAAAAACCCTACTCGTTTACTGGCGTTTTCTCCGTCGAGGAAGTGAGGGCATTGGGACGCGAGCGATTCAGCGTGACCTTAATCTCAGCAGCCCCAGCGTGGCCTTTCACCATCTGGAGAAGCTTAGGAGACTGGGATTGCTTTACAAGAACCAGGTAGGAGAGTACCGCCTGGTCGGTGATCTGAAGATTGGGCTTCTCAGGTTTTTTGTTAGGTGGGGCCGCATCATGCTACCTCGCTACTTCTTTTACTCCATTATGTTCACCTGCATGCTCGTAACTTACCTGGTCGTCTACCCGCAGTCCCTGTTGAACATCCATAATCTCGTCGCATTCATCTTCAGCGTTGTTTCATACACGATTTTCTGGTATGAAACAATTAAAATACGTAAAGAAGCACCCTTCTAAAAAACAATTTACCGTTCTTAGGTCTTAGGATGAAAAAACAGTGAGGGAAGGAAAGTACACTCGTTCGAGAAATAGAACAGACTGTTCTAAACAATAGTCATAATAAGTACATCAACCAAGTAAGGCACGGAGAGAAAGGTGTTGCAGGGTCGCATGATACTGCGTTTATGTGTGGCCGCTTAGAAAGGGGCTTCTCTGACTCTCCTTCCCATTCTCCCATACCTCCTTGGATAGGAGCTGATTCTGCCCTCCCAATTAACCGATACAGATGAAGCCGAGGGATTTGGATTAGCGTCTTTATGGGGTGCCGTCAAAGCTAATGAGGGAGAACACGCCGATGAAAGCATGATTGGAAATGTGCCCTGGCAACCTCTACCGTTAATCGTCGTTATCGGTTTTGTCACGGGTTCAGGAGTGTATCTTGTGATGTCGCACCCGAAAAGGAAGTGTTAGGCGACGATTTTCCCGCGTTGATTTTTTCCAGTTCCTTCTTCACGCCTTCACAGCCCCGTGTCTGCTTCGCGCGGACGACGGCAAAGGCTTGCTCCGCCGTTAATGGAACCCCACGCACCCCAGCACAATCGCTAAGAAGAAACCTCGCGGCGTTCAAGACCTCTCCATTGAGCTTCGCATCTGCGTCGTCGGACACGAAGCAAACCAATGCTTCAATAGTACGTGGGCTTATGGGGCCATTTCGACCGTGGTGGGCTGCGACGGCGTGAATCACTTCAAGGGGAAAGTTCCGCCGGATTAGTTCAGAGACGATGAGGGTGAGGTGGTCCATCCTCTCTCCGAGGCGGGACATCCTGTAGTCTCCCTTTTCCGTCAAACGGTACACATAGCTCTTCATGAGGTCGTGGGTTATTACAGCGGTCAAGACCACATCTCTATCAACTTCGCCACGATAGATTTCTTTAATGACGTCACATAAGGCTGAAGCTATGGTTGCGGAGGCCATGGTGTGTTGGATGAGGCCTTCCCAATAAGCGTGATGCCTCCGCATTCCTCCTGGAGTAGCTTCAAGGGAAAGGCCTTCGAAGACTACGCCACCGATCTCTACTGTGAATCCCTCGATTAGGTCTACAACTTGTTTTCTGAGGGCTTCATCCGAGATTTTGTTAACCAGCCGTTTCAGTTCATGGCTCATACCTTCTTTCTCCCTTTTCACGTTTTTATGCTTGACGGTCCGAAACTATCTAGCTAGCTTATTCAGCCACCCCCAGATCTGTGCCTGCGCTGTTGGAAAACAATTTGGAACTCGTGCTCCAGAAAGCTAGCTTGCGATTATGGATTCGTCGGAACGGGTACACTTAAAAATGGGTGGTATAATGTTTTATCGTGAGGGTGAAGTTGGTTTTTCGAAGACGTTCTCAAAAGTACTCTTATGAACTCCTTAAGCTTGATGAAGTCGAAAAGTCCGTTGAGGAAATCGCTAAATCAGTCTCCAGCCCGCTTCTTAGCAATAAGGTTTTTCTCAGGAACTCCCTAAGCAATCAAGAACCGAACATTACCATCGTTGCTAAGAAAAAGAAGGAACTGATAGGCGTAGTAAATGGAATAGTGATTAAAAACCAGCCAATCAATCCCCAAATAGCCTTCATCTGGACAAAGTACAGGGAGGCTTCAATGGAAGGAGTGCCTCAAATGCTCCTCCAAAAATTCGAAGAGGAAGCGAAGAAGCGGAATCCCCAGGCGTCTTCCATCACCGTCAATATACAAACTTCAGACTTGAACTCCATAACCTTGTACACTATGAGCAACTTCTTCATTGAAGGATTTATTAAAGGGTTCTCTAGAGATCCAGACGTAGTTATTATGAGAAGAGGCCTCAACAAACCTTCGAGTACACCTATAGCTTGAAAACCCGTCAACTCTTCCTTCAAAGCGCGTCTGATACATCCATTCATGGAAAGCATTTCGACGATGTACGTCGATCTTCGAGGTATTGCAAGTTAACCGTTATCCTCATCATGGTGATGCTTCGTTTTACGGGCTTTGGCTTCGTCATGCAGCATAGATCTTTTAGCAACAATTGATGAGGAAAATCAAGTTTTCTTCGACGGGTTTGAGGGCTTTTCCTAGCGCGCGCTAGAGATCAGGATAAACCATTCCTCAATAATAAATTAAGATGTTGTCTGTCCTCACACCTGCTGTGTTACGTTTATTCACTAGGTTCCCACCTTCTAGAGTTACATGTTTTAGTTTGAACCGATATTTGAACCGCAATAATGTAGGAGAAGCGAGTCAGTATACAAATTTATATAGTAAGAACGAAGAACTACGTGTGAGGTGTTTTGTGTGATCTATGAATGGAGAATCTACGAGGCAGTTCCTGGAAAGATGGGAGCACTAAACAATCGCTTTGCAAAGCTTACCATGCGTTTGTTCAAGAAGCATGGTTTGAAGGTCATAGGTTTCTGGCAGGCAGTCATAGGAACAAGTAACCTGCTCTATTACATGCTTGCATTCGACGATCTAGCACATCGCGATAAAGCTTGGAACGCTTTTCGTGTAGACCCAGATTGGATTAAAGGACGAGCGGAGTCGGAACGGGATGGACCCTTAGTTGCGAAGGTTACGAGTTCAATTCTAAGGCCAACCAACTACTCGCCTCTACAGTAAGTACAAGTAACTAGTGCACAGAGTCTTCAGCGCGCGCGATTGAGTTGGGAGGTTGAGAAGGGTCGAGCTGGAACTTGGCCTCTATTTAATAATTCATGTCAGCTCTTGATGGGTGGCATTTATCCGCCTTCACGCTTTCTTGAGACGTGCCCTGAGCCACGTTAGACGGTGTAGGTCTCTCCTGTTTTCGGTGCAATGGCTTCTAGGCCTAAATCATCCCTAACAACTTCCGCGAGGTGTTCACAGTTTTCCTCAGCCCCATGCATGAGAAAGACTTTGGCGTTGTTATCGACCTTATTCACCGTTTCAATGAGGTGGGTTTTACCCGAATGAGATGTAAAGTCGAAGTGGTCTATGTCCGCTTTCACCGTCCTCGTTTTTCCTCCGATGATGAATTTCTTTGTCTCCATAAGTCGTCTCCCCGGCGTTCCAGGAACCTGAAAGGAAACCAGTAAGACCGCGTTTTCCTCTTTTTTGGCAATCGTATTCATGTAAAAAACAGCATTCCCTCCTTTCAACATTCCCGCTGGTGAAACGATTACCCCGGGCTTCTTAGTCGCACGCCGTCTATCTCTCCACCCTCCAATCTGTTCAGCCATGTGGATGGCGTCTCTGAAGAGCGGGCCGTCCCGGAGGTATGAGAGGTGATTCATTAAAATCGCGTTAGCGTTCTTAGCCATGCCGTCCACGTACACGGGATATTCAAAGTGATACGCTGCCAACAAGCAGAGGATTTCCTGAGACCGTCCCACTGAGAAGGCGGGAACGAGAACGGTTCCACCTCTTTCAACGACTTCAGTGGCCTTTTCGATGAATTGCTCCTCCACTGCGGTTCTGTCTTGATGGTCTTCGTTCGCGTACGTGCTCTCCATGACGATGGCGTCGATTCCTTTGTAGGCTTGATCGGCGCCACTTAAAAGTTGGGTGTCCACGGAGTTGAAGTCACTTGTGTATAGGATCCGTTTTCCCCGTCGTTCAATAATTGCCTGTGCTCCTCCTGGGATGTGACCCGATCGGAGTAGTTCAATGTTCATACCGCGAAGCTTAGTCGGGTTTCTGTAACCTATATCAACACAATGCTTCATCATGGTTTGGAGTTCAAGGCTTTCGAATGGGAGGAAGTAGCCTGAGAGGTGAATGAAGTCTTTTATTAAGAGGTTGGTGAGGTCAAAGGTAGGTTGCGTTCCATAGACAGGCGTGTTTCCGGTGACGTGGAAGAGGGGAATCGCACCGCTGTGGTCTAAGTGTGCATGGGTAAGAACAATCCCATCCACCTCATTCGTTGGGATGTGCATGGGAAAGCCGGGTTCGCGACCTATCATCACGCCATAATCGATGAGGACGTTCGTTTGGCCTCCTTTCACGGTTATTCCGGATCGCCCGACTTCTCTAGCCCCACCAAGGAACTTTATTTTCATTGGGTTCTTTATACTAACCACCGTCTGAAGCATGTCTCTCGCTTTCTTGATTACGTCATTTCTTGAAATGCCTTCTTAAAAACCTATTTTTCACTCATCTTTAACGTTTACGTTTTTCAAGGCACTGGAAATCCGTGACACTAGGCTTTCAACAGGGCGTTTACTCCACGTTTTCTCTGTCACCTCGGAGGTGAGAAAGAGCAATCCCTTCTTTGAACACGCGTCTTCACACTCACGGATGAGTTGCTCTCCAAAGGCGTCATCTTCTGCGTGCAATACCACACTCGTGCATCCGTGGTTACCCGAGAGGATGTAGGTTCGTACTTGGTCTATCACGTAGTCCTTTGTTTCAGCGTCTAAGGGAAAACTGGCTTCAAACTGGGAAAGCGGGTAGACGTCATCCAGTTCGAGGGGTACAACGCCGAAGGGAGCGGCGTAGACGCAGAAATGAATGGGATCCACGTCTTCTATAGCGTCTTCGACAGACCGCAGTATCCTCTTGACTTCTCTGGATCGATGGAACGGCTTTGAAGTGGAAGGGGGCAAGAACACGAGCACCCGGTAGTCTCTTGGTGGCTGCCACTTGAAGAGCTTGATCTGGTGACGGAGGACGGCAGGCCTCGCTAAACCCGTGGCGTCGAAGAAGAATACACCTCTGCCTTTTGATGAGGGACTATGGACCTCCAGAAATCGTCGATAGCCCTGCAGTCTTTTCAACGCATCGAGGAGGGAGGGATGGCTTCGGCCCCGTAATTCTAAGAGCTCCCACAGTCGCCCCTCGCGAATCGCCTGTTTAATCCTTCGAATCTCCGAAAAAATGGTGGAAAGATTGTGTCGGGCTAACAAGCGTTCCCTCTCCCGTGACGGCATCTCTCGCAGATCTTTCGGCGTGTACTTCCTACATACGTCACAGGAACAGGGAAAGTACTCCATTATTCGCAGTCTACTCGTCCCGTAGTCTGTCATGTATTTGTCTTGACGCGCGTAGAGGGCGTATGCCGCGGAGTCAAACA
Organism: Candidatus Bathyarchaeota archaeon; assembly: GCA_026015035.1. GTDB lineage: Archaea > Thermoproteota > Bathyarchaeia > RBG-16-48-13 > DAOVBJ01. The sequence continues at coordinate 6,479 of JAOZHB010000042.1, forward strand.
GGTCACAGCCCATTGCAACAGCGAAGGAGAGCATAAACGGGTGACCGGCGCCAAAGAGGTGAAGGGGTTTCTCAAACGGGGTATTCTGCTTCGCAGTCAAGACCATGTCAACCAAGACGGAAAAAAGGTATCTTTCCATCACTTGGGTAGGGCTTCCCAACGCGCATATTTGAAAACCCATCTCCCCGATTGAAACGGCGGAGTGGGCAACGAAGTCCAAGTGGTTTCCCCCCTGGATGGGTCCAACCCATAAAATGTCATTTCTCGTCAGAGATTGAAGGGTCAAACGGGCTCGTCGAAGGGTTTCCTCCACCGTGTATTTGGCTTTCTCCCTTGGCACATTCCATCCAGTCGGTACATCCAAAATAACAGCAATATCGGAGCCTATGTCCTCTTGAAACTGGGTGATCTCCATCGGGTTCACGTCCACATCTCCGTAAACGAGGATTTGATAGGCCCCCGAATCGGTCATCACAACGCGATTGAAACCAAGAAAGTCGTGGATCCCACGGGCGGTCACTTCCTCCCCGAAATTCTTCTTCAACAAGTAGGCGTTGGCTATGATGGCTTGACAGTCAAAGTCTATCTCCATCGTCTTGGGGGTTAGGGGTTGAACAAGCGGGTTAACCACGGGGAGGAGCATGGGGGTTTCGACAACACCTGTCTTAGTTGTGAGCCTGCCGATTCTTCCAAGTAAATCCTTCTCCATAACTTCAAAGGCCAAAACGCGGTTCACTCCTCCCCAGTATAAGCTTTTAATTACTTTGCCCCTATAAGTTTCTGTTGGAGGGCGGATGCAATCGTGAAGAGCAGAATAAGGGTTACCCAAAAGGTACGCCTTCGAAACCCCGTATTAATCGAAGGCTTACCTGGGATGGGCTTCATCGCCAACCTCTCAGCCAAATACTTGATCCAGCAGTTGAAGGCGGAGAAATTCGCTGAAATATTTTCTCCCCACTTTCAAGATATGGCGGTTGCTTCATCGACCGGAGCTCCGAGATTTCCTACGAATGAACTGTATTTCTGGTCATCAGGAACGTTGAAGAGTGATTTAATTATTTTGGACGGTAACACCCAGCCGTTGACGATGTTTGGACAGTATGAGTTGAGTGGCAGGCTCTTAGCGTTTGCTCAAGAACTGGGCTGTAACTTCATTATCTGTTTGGGCGGCTTGAAACGGGAGGCCTTGGCCAGTTCCCCCCAACTGTATGGGACCTTCACAGATCTTGAGACCTTTACGGAGGTGCGACGGTATGGGGTAGCGGTGATGGAGGGCAAAATATTTGGCATGGCGGGCCTGCTTCTCGGCCTGGCTTCCCACAGGAACATGCGAGGCTTCTGTCTGTTAGCGGAGACCTTGGGCACCTACCCCGACGCTAAGGCCGCTAAAGACGTAATCGCGTTTCTCATGGCGTATCTGGGGTTTCGCGTCGATTTAACGGAGTTGGATGAAGCCTCGAACGACGAAGTTAAGGTATTAGAGCTGTTAGGACGGAGTGACGTAAAAAGAATGGAGGACATCTTCAGTCGTTTTTAGCTCCGTCCGCCTCTCCGCGTGAACTGGTCGTAAACCCGTTGCACTCGCTCAGCGATAGGGCCTGTTCCTTCAAGGATACCCGTTTCGTTCACCCGAATCTTCTCCATGACAACAATGACCCCCACATCCTCGTAGAGCCTAACCATCCTCGGGAAAACTTTCTCCAGCCTATCAGCCAACGCCCTCAAGTCAAAGGGTTTCTCCGTCGTGAAGATCTGAGCCACCGTATTTCCGTTTAGGAAGACCTTGTTAATGGCGTTTCCCTTATTGTCTGCAGCGTCTGTAAGGCAGATACTCATGGTTTCCGGGTTGTATCCATCAAAAACCCCGGTATACGTCTTGCCATCCATAGTGACCACGGTCATCTGTTTTCGTAAAAGCCTTGAAAGCTCCCCAAAGAACATCGTTCTCCCAACGTTCGCCATTTTTCTCCCGTTCCTTTTTCCTTAGTACCTACCATAAAAAATAAGAGGCTTTTATTTAACTTCGTTGTTTTACCACGTGAAAGAGCTGCACATTCCATGAGCTAGTAAGGAATCTGAAGGGTTGACGGAAAGCTAAGACATTCGCTAGCTAACATTTCACGGTTTTACGTCTGAGAAAACATGGATTCCTTTTAGTTCCCCCATCATTTTCGTTTTAGTTCTTCAACGAATGCAAGGAGGAGAAACAATGAAAACAGTTCAATGGCGTTAGCCAGCTACCTCAATCAGTACTGGCTTAACATTACGATGATTAGCCAGCTACAAACTGAGTTTTGCAGTGGGCCTCAGACTCGGTGGTTCATCAAACGGAACAACGGATGACTCTAAGCTCTCACTCAGGACCTCTGGAGAGAACGTTCCGAGATCAAATTTTTCCGCCAAAACAAGATGTCGAATAATTTGGGGATTAAACCCCATAATTCTGGCCATCGTTGAATCTACTGATAACGGCTTTCTCCCGATTATCAGAGAATTGATGGTCCTTAGCACTGGCTTAGGCTCTAAACCACCCCAGCCCTCCAGACCCACTCTCCCATCGATGATGCAGAGATCGGATCTCACCATTCTGTTTACATCGATAATAACCTCATTAATATGTGGGTGGTACGATCGTTTTCCTTTCTTGGGAAGTAAGCCAAACAGGTTCTTTAGTACGCCCGTTATAAGAGTTAGCCCATGGGTCCTGGCTACTGCTAAGGAGACGAAATACCCCGCTTCAAGAAGTATCTCAAGTAGTTCAGGATCTGCAAAGTAATCTCCTTTGAATTCAACTTTTACCCTTGGATCGTGACTGAGATTGACGACGGCGACGTCGTAGCCCGAATCCGTCAGCTTCTCTGCAAGACGTTTATAACCGAACTTTTCGAAGGCTTCGTCAGCGTACTTTGACTCACTATCAGACTCGACAATCCTGATTGAAAGAGCTTCATCTCGTGTTAACGCCAGCTTGATGAGGGCTTCAACAATTTCGACTCTCGTGTTAGCATATCCTGTTTTATCTACATCAATGCAGATGTTAGGTTTAATTATAAACGGCGATTTTACAGTCTTAAAGCCGTCAACAAAATTAATGCCGTCTTGAAGAGACTGCTCAGGATCCCCTTTATACTTAACAAGAGCCACTGAATCCATTTTTTCGCCATCTTTAAAAAGAGTTGGATTATTAATATATTTAGCTAGCAAATTAAATGCTGGAAACTCAATATGACTAGCAAGAGCTAGCTAACTCATGACTCCTCATTACAAAATAAGAAGAAGATGCATCCTTAATAGCGCGCGCGTTATTATTCTCTCAAGTTTTTCATAAAAGATTGAATAATCAATTAGGTTGTATGGTTGGCCCCCATAAGCAAGCTAGCTAGCTGGTTAGATATGTTAGATTAAATGACACGTTTTTGCAAACTCCTTATTATTAACACAATTATGTTAAAGGGTAAACACTTTTTTAGCAATTTCATGTTTAAAACTTCGCTATTAAAAAACTGTATTATCGAATATAGGAAAAGCATGCCTATATTGATCCTTAGTTACTGTAATAATTGCAGGTAGGAGAACTAGTGTAGAATCGAAAGTCGTAGGAAATAGGGATATTTCCCAAGGCAAGTAGATAGTCCTGCGGAAAGAAACTCGACTATCCGAAAGGATGTAGAACAT
>JAOZHB010000046.1 GCA_026015035.1 Candidatus Bathyarchaeota archaeon
GCCGCGTGAGCGACGTCGCCCCCGACTCAATGATCATAGAAGTCACGGGTGACTCAGAAAAGGTCGATGCCTTCATCGACCTAAGTCGTTCCTTTGGCATTAAGGAAATCGCTCGCACGGGAGCCACGGCCTTGAATCGAGGGGGAAAAGTGATAAAGGAATGAAGATAGCAAGCTAGCTAGGATAGGAGAGGACAGTTTGAACATCGTCGAGAAGATACTGGCCAAAGCCTCCAATCGAACTCAGGTGAGTCCCGGCGAGATCGTGGAGGCACGAATTGACAAAGCTATGATGAACGACATCACCGGGCCCTTGGCCATCGAGGCCTTCAAGAACATGGGTGGCGAACGGGTCTGGGATACGACGCGAGCGATTATTATCCTCGACCACTTAGTCCCAGCTAACGACGATCAATCAGCGTATCTCCACAGACTCCTCCGCACCTTCGCCGATGAGCAAGGGCTGAAGTATTTTTATGACGTGGGACGGGGTGGAGTCTGCCATCAAGTGATGATGGAAAAACACGTGAGGCCGGGAGAAGTCATCGTAGGCGCTGACTCCCACACCTGCACCTACGGCGCATTGGGAGCCTTCGCCACGGGAATCGGGTCAACTGAGATTGCCTCAGTCTTTCTCACGGGCCAGCTTTGGTTTAAGGTACCCCCGGTCATCCAAGTCGTTGTGAACGGCGTCTTTCACCCCCCCGTCGCTCCAAAAGACCTCATCCTGTACACGATCGGCCAGTTAACGGCTGACGGCGCAACCTACCGGGGCGTCGAATTTACAGGACGGGCCGTGGAGACGACCAGTGTTGAGGGTCGAATGACCCTGTGCAACATGGTCGTGGAGATGGGCGCGAAAAACGGCATCGTTCCCCCCGACGCCAAAACAGCGGAATACTTCTCGTCCCGAGGCGTATCCCCCGTTAACTTCATCGAAGGAGACGAAGACGCCGTGTACGAGAAGATCGTGGAGTACGATGCATCATCCTTGGAGCCGATGGTAGCACTTCCCCCTTCCGTCGACAACGTCAAACCCGTCTCCGAGGTGGGCACGATTGAGGTTGACCAAGTCTTACTCGGTTCCTGCACCAATGGTCGCGTGGAGGACTTACGAATAGCCGCGGAGATCCTGCGAAACAAGAAGGTGAAGAAAAACGTGAGAGCCATCGTCATTCCCGCGTCCCAAGAAGTCTATGCACAGGCCATGAAAGAGGGCTTACTCGACGTCTTCGTGAAAGCAGGAGCCCTCGTGTGCAACCCCAATTGCGGCCCCTGCTACGGAGGCCACCTAGGCCTACTAGCGGCGGGAGAAGTCTGCGTGAGCTCCACCAACCGAAACTTCGTGGGACGAATGGGCAGCCCGAAAGCCGACATATACCTCGCTTCACCCGCAACCGTGGCCACGTCCGCAGTCACAGGAACGATCACGGATCCACGGATGTTGGAGGCTTCACCATGACGATTCAAGGAAAAGTAATCAAGTACGGGAATAACGTGAATACAGACGTCATCATCCCCAGTAAGTTCCTCGTCCTAACAGACCCCTTTGCACTGGCAACTCACGCCATGGAAGGCCTCGACCCTGACTTCCCGCGGAAGATACAGGAGAGGAAAATCGTGGTCGCTGGAAAAAACTTTGGATGCGGCTCCAGCCGAGAACAGGCGCCCATCGCCCTCAAATACGCGGGTGTAACCTGTGTTGTCGCCGACTCCTTCGCCAGAATCTTCTATCGCAACTCCATCAACATCGGTCTACCCGTGTTGGAATGCGATGGGATAAGCGCGAATACCCAGGACGGCGATGAACTACGGGTTAATTTGGAGCAGGGTCTCATCGAAGACGTTTCCCAAGGACGCAGTTTCAAGGCAGCTCCCCTCCCCCCGTTCCTCATGGCGATTCTGGAAAAGGGCTTAGTCGACTACATTCGATCGAGGAGGAGTGGGTGAAGTCTGGAGTACACGATTGCACTGATGCCTGGCGACGGCATCGGACCCGAGCTAACCGAGGCAACCCTGAAGGTACTGACGCAGATTCAAAACAGCTTTCAGATCCGCTTAAACATAGTCCAGGTGGAGGGTGGAGACCAATGCGCGACGACACGGGGAGTTCCTCTGCCTGCAGAAACCATTGACACGATAAGAGGTGCCCATGCGTGTCTCAAAGGGCCGGTGGGTGAGACCGCTGCCGACGTCATCGTCAAGCTACGAATCCTCTTCGACTTGTATGCGGGCATACGACCTCTCAAGTCCTACCCCAACACGCCCGCTGTACGAAGCGACATAGACATGCTCTTCGTCCGCGAGAACACGGAAGGCCTCTACAAGGGCGTGGAATTCGCAGTGAACGCTGACACCATGGTGTGTCTGCGAGTGATCACAAAGGGGGCGTGTGAACGAATTGCCACGTACGCCTTTGAGGCCGCTCGGAGCCGGCGGAAAGCTATGAATGTGACGGCGGTTCATAAGGCCAACGTCATGCGGAAGACTGATGGCCTCTTCGCTCAAACCTGTCGAGATGTGGCAAAAGCGTATCCCGACGTCACCTTAGACGAGTTATACGTCGACGCTGCTGCCATGCAACTGGTCAAGGCACCCCAGGACTTCGATGTCATCGTGACAACCAACTTGTACGGTGACATCTTATCCGACGAAGGCGCGATGCTTGTTGGAGGCTTGGGCATGGCTCCTGGTGCCAACATCGGAGATGACTTCGCCCTCTTTGAGCCCATCCATGGAACAGCCCCCGACATAGCAGGAAAGGGTGTAGCAAACCCCACCTCTATGATTCTAGCGTCAGGATTGATGTTGGACTGGCTCGGCACCAAGTACTCCGACTCCGCCTGTACGAAGGCTGCCCATAGCATCGAAGAGGCGTTGATTAATGCTTTGAAGGCCGGTGTATTAACGCAGGATTTAGGCGGAAAGGTGAAGACAGACGCGTTCGGAGACGCCGTAGCCGAGAGGATTTCTGATTAGGTTGTGAATACATGAGCGCTTCAATTGGTAAAGTGAGAATTTTTGACACGACGTTGAGGGATGGAGAGCAGACGCCAGGGGCCTCCTTGACGCCTGACGAAAAGGTCGTTATCGCCCGGCAACTTGACAGGCTCGGTGTCGACGCCATAGAGGCAGGCACACCGATCACGTCTAAGGGAGAATTGATGGGTGTAAAACTCGTAGCGAAGGAGGGGTTGAAGGCAGAGATCTACGGGTTGGCTCGGATGCTGATTGCAGACGTGGACGCTGTGTTAGAGACTGATGTGAATCATGTCCACCTATTCATTGCGACGTCGGACATTCATCTTAAACATAAGCTTAGGATGACGAGGGAGCAGGCGCTTCAGAGGACGCTGGAAATTATTGATTACGCCAAAGACCACGGTCTGATCGTGGAGTTCTCCGCTGAAGACGCCTCTCGAACAGGCCTGGCCTACTTAAAACGGGTCTATAAAGAAGTGGACGAGGCGGGTGTGACGCGGATAAATATACCGGATACAGTGGGTATCATGACTCCGAAGACGATGTATAAGCTCGTTAATGAGGTGAAATCCACCGTGAAAACGCCCCTTAGCGTCCACTGTCACAACGACTTCGGCATGGCCGTCGCAAACACGTTAGCGGGAGTAGAGGCAGGCGCGGACCAAGCCCAGGTCTCCGTTAACGGGTTGGGAGAGCGGGCGGGCAACGCCTCCCTGGAAGAAGTCGTGATCGCCCTCAACCTGTTGTACAAGAAGAGGAGTAACGTGGTTCCGGAGCTGATTTACCAGACCTCCCAGCTCGTTGCTAGGCTAACCGGAATTCCCGTTCAACCCAATAAGGCAGTCGTGGGCGAGAACGCCTTCACCCACGAAGCCGGCATACACACCCACGGCATCACTGCGCTTCCCCTCACCTATGAACCGATCGACCCAAAACTTGTCGGACGTAGGAGAAAACTTGTCGCAGGCAAACACGCGGGAGCGCATGGAATTAAGGTTGAGCTTGATGAACTGGGGTTACACCCGTCAGACGAGCAACTGCAGGAGATCGTCGTCAAGGTAAAGGAGATCGGCGACCGAGGAAAGATCGTGACAGACGCCGAACTCATCGACATCGCGAGGTACGTGATGGGTGAGGCTGCCGTGGAAGAGGAGAAAATCATCAGTCTGGAAGAACTCGCCGTGATGACGGGGACGAGAATGATCCCCACAGCCTCGGTCCGCGTCGTCCTAGACGGGAAAGATTTCTCGTCCGCCCAAACAGGGGTCGGACCCGTAGACGCCGCCATGAAGGCCATCCAAACGATCACAAGCAGCATCGTCAACGTCAACCTGAAAGAGTATCGGCTGGAAGCGTTAACAGGTGGCAGCAACGCAGTGGCCGAAGTCATCATAAAGGTTGAAGACGTGGATGGAAACAGTGTTTCCTCACGGTCAGCCCACGAGGACATCGTCAAAGCCAGCGTCAACGCCATGATAACGGGCATCAACAAACTCCTAATCAGACGGAGACTTCACTCCAAAGAATAGCTTTCATCTTACCCATCAAACCATACCGGCCTCTAAAACCCCGGACGAAGTCCCTTTCACGACCCTGAAAAAGAAGATGAATTGTATTTGACGCTTCGTCTAGGTAACCATTAATAGCTTGATAACAGATTATAGTGACGGAGGCTTTAAGCGTGCTTGTGAAGCTACCTTATGGTACGAGCGAAATAGAATTTGACCTCAACTCAGACCGTGTACTCGGTCTAATACTTCCCTCCGAGATAACGCCTGCAGCAGACCCCGCGTCGGTTGTTGAGCGAGCTCTAGCCACACCCTTGGGCGGGCCAACCATTGAGGAGCTGGCTCCAAGAGGGAAGACAGTGGCCATCGCGGTGGATGATGTCACCCGCACGACGCCAACCCATCTCCTCCTCCCCAAGCTACTGCTCGCCTTGCAGAACGCGGGCGTGAGGAAGAATCAGATTACACTATTTATTGCCCTCGGTACCCACCGACCGATGACCGAGGCAGAAATCAAGGAGAAGTATGGACCCGCCATCGTCGAAGAGTACACATTCGTGAACCATGATTTCCACGACCAATCGCAACTCACCTACATGGAGGACGTGGCAGGAAACGTTCCTGTATGGATCAACACGGAGTTCCTGAAATCGGACCTTCGAATTGTGACGGGCAACATCATCCCCCACTTCAATGCTGGATGGGCAGCAGGAGCGAAGATCCTTCTCCCGGGGCTAGCGGGGGAGGAGACCGTGGGACGAATGCATGTGCACTCCGCGTTGACAACGCCTAACGGCCTTGGAATCGAAGAGAATCCGACACGTCAACTGATAGACGCCTTCGGCGAGAGGGTAAAGATCCACCTACTGCTCAACTCGGTTATCACCCGTCATAAAGAGATCGTAGACGTGTACGCCGGTCACTTTAAGACGGCTCACCGCCGCGGAATCACCCACGCCAAAAGTGTTTACCGTGTGCCCATTCAAGGTTTAGCCGACATAACGGTCTCAAGCAGTTACCCCTGCGACATCGATTACTGGCAGGGCTTGAAGGGGTTATTCTCTGCCGACCTCGCCACAAAGGTTGGCGGCAGCATTGTGGCAGTCACACCCTGCCCAGAGGGGGTCTCCGCCATGCATCCGCTGTGGCTCGAATACCTGCAACACGGCACCGTGGAGTTGAAAGAAATGTATCAGTCGGGAGACATCGAAGACTACGTGGCACTGGGCCTCGCCTTGAACGTTGCCCACATACGAGAGAAGCACCCGGTGTACCTCGTTTCCCACGGCATATCGGATAAGGCAGCGGAGAAGATGGGGTTCCAGAAGTTTGACAGCATCGACGACGCCCTTCAAGCCCTCACACGTCGATACGGCACCGACTCAACGGTCAATGTCCTAACGCATGGGGGAGAGACCTATCCGCAACTAGCTAGTTAATTAAAAGGAAGCCGAAGAGCACGTCTCAACACATGCTTTACGAGTTCGTAAGAGTCAATATGCTGAATGCGTCCCATTCGTGCGGTTTTGGGGTGGATGGGGTTTATTTGCGTGCTTCCTCTTGAATTCAGGTGTTAGCTAGGTTATCGAAGCGATGATCCTAACTTGGATCGGTTGACTTTGGAGACGCCATTGGTGTAAGTATCCTATTGTATGTCTATCGTCGAGTTTGCGATAAAAATAATAAACGATTGAACTGTAACGATATTTTTCCTGCCTTTATAGCCTGCTTAACTCACTAAAAGATGTCCTTTCATAGAGCATCTATGCAAAGTTAATCAAGACTAAGCATTTAATGAAAAAATAAATGAAAGATGCTTAGTGTGCTTATTTTTTCGGTCGTAGGGAGCGGACTGCGGTACCTGCTCTCCACATCTCAGAGTTGCTCATTGCTTTTAGTTCTTCAGCTAGTTTTTGTCTGTAGTCCGGGTCTGCGCTTTTTTCAATTACTATTCGTGTTTCTTCGCCAGAGACCACTAGTTCGTATAGTGAGTCGAATAGTGGTTTGGTGTTGTCGCGGAAACGGTTTTTCCATCTGAGTGCCCCTATGCGGGCAGTTTCGCTGCAGTTGTTATACATCCAGTCCATGCCATTCTCATCGACGAGTCTGATTAGGCTTTGGGTGAGTTCTTCGACGGTTTCGTTGAAGGCTTCGCTTGGGGTGTGTCCGTTCTCTCTGAGGGTGTTGTATTGGGCTTCCATGATTCCTGCTAAAGCGCCCATTAAGATGCCTCGTTCACCTGTCAAGTCGCTGAATACTTCGTGTTCAAATGTTGTCTGGAAGAGGTAGCCTGAACCGATGGCTATGCCTAAGGCTTTAACTCGATCCTGTGCTTTCTTGGTGTAGTCTTGGTAAACGGCAAAGCTGCTGTTTATGCCGCTTCCATCCAGAAAGTTTCTTCTAACCGAGGTGCCTGATCCTTTCGGCGCTACCATGATCACGTCAATGTTCTTGGGTGGAATGACGTGCGTTATGTCTCGGTAAACGATTGCGAACCCGTGGGAGAAGTAGAGTGCGTCTCCCTCTTTTAACGTGCCTTTTATGGTTGGCCACACTTTCATCTGGCCTGAGTCGGTAAGCAGATACATCTTGATTGTTCCCCTCCGCGCAGCCTCTTCTATTGGAAACAAGGTTTCACCTGGAACCCACCCCTCTTTGATGGCTCTGTCATAATATGGCTTGTTAAAGCCCCAGCTTTCCTGACCGACAATGACTTTGACGTCGTTGTCTCGCATATTCAGGGATTGAGCTCGACCTTGGATGCCATACCCAAGTGAGACGACAACCTCGTCTTTCAGAATCTCTTTAGCCTTTTCGACGTTGAACTCTTGTCGTGTAATAACGTCCTCTTTTACACCACCGAAGTCTAATTCAACCATAATAGCACCTTCTTCAATCCTCCGATATTTAGCCAAACGATGTAATTAAGCGTTGCCATCCACCTAAAGAGTTCGATCCTAAAAGCGCGCGCGCTACAAAAATAACTAGCTAGTTATAATCTCAATACCTCTATAGGAACATACAAGACTAGCAGTAATGCCCCAGAATGAGAAGCTAGAATCAATCAACCGGATCCATGTCAAGCGGTGTTTCTTTAATTTCTTTATCCACTATTATTTTTCTGATTTCATCTGAAAAGCTCTTTGCATGAATTATTAGATATGGTCTATTGTGAAACTTCGATACTTCTGTATTCATGGTTTTAGTTATCTGGAGTTTGTTGTGAAGTCTAGCGACTTCAGTGTAAGCTTGTGAGAGGTGTTCTTCTCGTTCTTTCCACGATTGAGTTGTTAGAACTTTGTTGAAGACTGGAATTAGTTTTTTTGTGGATTTTAATTCTGCGAATGCTGTGCCAAACCATTTACTGTATGGTGTATATTTCTTTTCCATTAAGAAGCAGAGCTTCATGAGGTGCGTGACTAGTCTTGAAGCTATTATCTTTGAGCCGAGTTCATCTCCAACATCTCCGCATCGACCCATGAAAGGTTCTTCTTGACTGATTCGATACCATTGCAGTGAAAGGAGATGCAGCCATATGTCTCTTAGATAATAGTTGAATCTTTTTCTGACTTTGTCTAGGTTGAGGGCATCATGAAAGATTTTGCCTTTTATAATAGTCAGTAACTTATGTTCTGGGAATCCAAGCCAATCAGAGGTCTTGACTTCTCTGTGAAGGTCGAAGTACAGATATTCTTTGAAGAATGATCTTATGGTGAAAATCTCGACGCGGTGATTGACAGGGCCCTTGTTAGTCTCTTCAAGAAGCAACACACCGAATTCATCAGGCTTCCCAAAGTTCGTAGGATATCCTCTGAATTTGTAGGGCAGTCTTTCACTCAGAACGGTCCAGAGTTTGTCTTTATTCTTTTCATAATCGTTTTCAGACAAGAAAAGGAGCATTCTTGGCCCCCAATGATGGTCTGTAGATTGCTGCGTATCATAGCCAAGCACTTCTGATCCAGAGCCAATAAGACCAGCTGAGTACCTTAAGTTGGGGAATTCGGATTCCAGTATAGGCATCACAACTTCTGTATAGAATAACTCACTCAGATGTAATCCTGGAATAAAAATGGGCATATCGTTTGCTTTTCAATCCAACAATTAAAAACCTTTGTCTAGCTAGCTAAGCCCACGTCACCCTCCGCGAGACGTACTAAGAGTACAATTTCTTTGGTTGTGACGACGCTGTCTTCGGTTACAATGCCTTAATAGGTAGTCGAGTGGACCAAACGTTTAACCACTGTCATTGTATTAACGGTGGTTACCTCACATAATTTCGTCATCATTTTCCCTCTCATGTTGTTCTTAGTCGTTCCATTCTTTCCAGCTATCGCTTTGCTGTGGTTATCACGCGCCAGTAAGTATTTCTAAAACCTTATCAAGTATATAGAGGCTATACTGTGAAGTATGTGCGTGTGATTGTATGAGTAGAAAACAGCAGTATTCCTACACCCTCTCATCAGTGCTATTGGATTCTTTGATAAGCACTGGAACTCCGTACCTGTTTGGAGTTGCAGGCTCAGCTGAGAGAGATCTATTCGACCATCTGGCTCGTGACGAGTATAAAGATCAGATTACATTCATTCAAGGTAATTCGGAATATCCCGCTGCGAGAATGAGCCTTGGATATGCACGAGCGTCCGAAAGAGTATCTCCTCTCATTATGCATGTTCAGCTTGGACCCGCGAATGCCGCTCTGGCAGCGTTCGACGCATATATCTCGAATATTCCGATGTTCATCTTCACCGTTGGACACATATCAACAGCGAATGATTATCGAGAATTGACATACGGTTATTCTCGAACCCCAGAACTGCTCCGAGAATACTGTAAACACGTGTATCGAATTGCGGACGGAGCCAACGCAGATATAATTATCCGGAGAGCGTTGCGGTTGGCCGGTACACCCCCTGCTGGACCGGTCTTTTTAACAGTTGCCCAAGACGTGGTCGAAGCACCCCTCAGCAGAAAGAATCCCAAGAAGACCCACTATTACCCGCCGTCGGCACCCGAAGACGCGGTCCACGATGCGACTACAGCCCTTAAAAACGCTGAGAAGCCAGTCATCCTCACGCAGAGAACAAAAAATAAAGCAAGCGTAGCTTCTTTGGTACAAGTAGCTGAAAAGTTGGGTGCGGCAGTGTTTGAGGTGAGATCATGTTACATGAACTTTCCCTCTTCACACCCGCTTCACCAAGGATTCGGCGACGCCACCTCAATGATGCAGCAGTACCTCACGTCAAGTGACGTGGTCCTCTCACTGGACTGTATGTATCCGCCTACAGTTGATTCAGCGCTTCACATTCAAGTGTCCGATAATCCCTTCGTGTTTAATGAGAGTGCTGACAAGAAGATCTTTTCCACCACGGAATCATTTTTGAATGCCGTTCTACGAAGGCTTGGTGACACACCCAACAACACCGATCGAATCGATGTCCTCCGATCAAGGCATGAGACCATGAGGACCCAGTGGATGACCTTGTTAAAAGAAAAGTATAACGATGCTACCCCATCACCGCAGAGAATATGGTCCGAGATAAACCGAGTATTCAATCACGGCAAGGACTACATTGTCTACTTTGCCCCTGCTTTTACACAGCGAAGATCCGTAAACCGGTATTTGGAAAGAGATGTCCCCGGATGCTACTACAGCGCGCTATCAGCCGCCATGGGCTCAGCTGGAGAAGCAATCGGTATCCAGCTTGCGGAGCAACGCCGAGTCCTGTGTGTCTTAGGGGACTTCGATGCCCATGTATCTCAGCTGCCAACGCTTCTGTGGACCTGTGCCCACCACAACATCCCGATTGTATGGATCTTATTGGATAATGCGACCGGCGCCACCGTGAAAGGAGCATTTTGGAGGTATGGTAAATATTCACGAGACAACAGAGCATTTGTTGGCGTGGATCTAGATGAGCCTCGAACGGACTGGGTAAAGATCGCTGAAGCAAACAGCGTTAAGGCTCTTCAATGTGAACATAGCAGCGAATTGAGAGCATGCCTCGAAAAAGCTGTGAGCACAGTAAAGCCAGTACTACTATCCGTCAAAACGCAGGATTTTGAGAACCCACCCGAAGGATACTGAGTGAACTGGTGTCACACACAACCCTCTCTTTTTTATTCTCTTCGCACGCAGCTAGCTAGCTCTATTAAATTGGTACATTTGAATTATTGAGTAATCCAAGATACCCTAACACTTTATCGCGATTGATTTCTTTAACCAGGGCATCATAGGTTATCATCAAATATGCGACTAGTTTCTGGAAATCTACGTTTTCATAAAATTCTGGTTTCTTCCTCATTCGGGGAATCCATCTACCTAAACCCACTCTATCTACATACGTGACAAATCCTACATGGAAGGTTCCGCTTTTCAAAGCCTGCTTAATCAGCTTTTGACTTATATGCAGTTGTATCTGTTTTTCAGGTGCTAGTTTAACAACTTCAACCATTACTACGGCGTCACATAGTCCGCTACCTATCCTACGGCAAGCGTTTGTGTACAATTCTTCCCTATGCCCTACATTTTTGCCTTCGATAATAATCCTTACACCGTTGAGGTTTAGCAGAACATCTGACATTTTTCTTCTTATGATTACCTCTCCAACTGCCTTGAGACAATATTCCGATAGAAGCTCAGCTAACATTACATTAAGATTCTCTTCTCGAATCCTTTGCCACATAATATTCACCCCATTTATCTCAAACGGGCAGGCACTAACCGAAATAGAGTCTCATATTTTCTTTAGTATTTAACTCGATAATACCTTTATTCTCTAAGAATTTAATGTTGTTGCAAAGAATTGGCATACATCGGTAGTTCGTGATGATAGCGTGCTAGCTAGTCATCAGTCTCATTAGTACACGCGCTAGTGTGAACCATTAAAGGGATTAAAGACTTTAGGAACGAAGCTAATTAAAGATCAATTGAAGAGGTGCAAAAAGTATGACTGGAAATCTTGAAATTGAACCGTTTGATAACTGCCCCTCTTTGGATGGTTACCACTGTCAGACAAACTCTTTAGCGAAAATATTCTATCATTATGGTCACCCTTTATCCGAAGACATGATTCTTGGCCTCGGTGCGGGAATGGGTTTTATCTACTGGAAGATGAAAATGAAGATAGGAAGCTATGTTTTCATTGGTGGTCGAGGAAATAACAAAAATTTCTTCAATGACTTGGGCAAAAGAACAGGCGTTAAAATAACTTCCGTATCCACTTCAAGCACTAAGAAAGCTAAGGCCTCCCTTTTAGAGAAGCTTGTCAAGGAGGAGCCAGTCATGATGTTTGGGGACATGGGTTTCCTTCCGTGGTTTGATCTCCTTGAAGATTATCATTTTGGTGGGCACACGTTTGTTATTTGCGGTTTTGATGGGAAGTATACGGTTCTAGCTTCAGACATGGATCAAAAGGCACCGGGTCTGAAAAAAGGATTCTATTATCCAATTACGCTGGACCAATTACACAAAGCACGTGGGTCAACCTACAAACCCTTTCCACCCAAGAACACGTATCTCGAATTTGACTTCGAAAAATTCCATAAACCCGAAGCGGAGGATGTCCTTGCCTCTATCAAGCAAACAGTTGAATCTCAACTCAATCCCCCGATCCGAAATATCGGCGTAAAAGGATTGAGACATACCAGTAAAGCGATCTTGAAGTGGCCAAACATGTTTAAAGATCGGGAGCTGAGAATGAATTTGGTTAGCCTCTATATTTTCATCGAGATCGGCGGTACCGGTGGCGGCTGTTTCCGTTACATGTATTCAAGGTTTCTAAAAGAAGCAATGGAATTGACGGGAAATAAGGCCATGGGAGACGCTTCAGATATATTCCATACAGCTGGCGAGAAATTCACAGAAGTCGGACTGCTGTTCAAAGATGCTGAAATTATGAGTAATATAGACGAAAAAATCGAGGCTGCTTCACATAAATTCGACGAATTAGCGAGAATAGAGGAAAAAGCATACGCTATTCTCAATGAGGAAACCTAGAGCTAGCTTCTGGGTGGCGTGGAGAAGCTCTACACAAGCATTCAAGCTAGTGCTTTAGATTTAACAGATACGGAATAAATAATCCAAAAAACACTATTTTAGTTAAATATGCTTATCTAAAAATAATTGTATGGTGGGCCGGGAGAGATTTGAACTCTCGACCGCACGGTTTCTACATCCAGCTGAAGATTTATCAGCCGTGTGCTCCAACCAAGCTGAGCTACCGGCCCCTCTATTGTGCAATA
>JAOZHB010000086.1 GCA_026015035.1 Candidatus Bathyarchaeota archaeon
AGTGGAAAGCAAAATAGAAAGTAAAACGGGAGAAACCTGGTACTCGGATAAGAAAGGAGAGGCTGAAGCTAAAGCAAAAGAGATGGTACGAAATAGAGGCTATGGGTATTCATCTTGTAAAATCTGTAATCCGTAACTCTAAAAAGATGCTCTGATAATACTTTGAGATTAGCCTTATCATATATTTTTTTTAATCTCTCTGGGCTGTAACCTGTATAGTGTCTAGCAAGAATGGAATTGGGTGTTCTTTTTACAGATAGAATATTTCACTTTATTTCCACACGTGGAAACTCCCCCTCCTCCTAAAATAAACTAATGTAGCACCTCACTAAATACATAAATAACGTAACTTGCAAAAATAAATTCAAATTGATAGGTGAGTGAATATGAATGAACTTGATAAACAACTTGGAGATACAGCTTCTTTACTTGAAATTGATGTTTTTGGTATAGCAGATCTTACGAAAGCAAAAGACTTCATTCGAATACAAGGCGGAGAAAACATTAGCAATTACCCTAAAGCCATATCAATCGGAATCAGGTTAATAGATGGTATAGTCAACGAACTATATCGTCATGAGGAACTTACAGCAATATATACCTACAAGGCTCTCTACAATACAACCAATGCAAAATTAGATAAAGCAGCTCATTCAATTGCCAGATTCATTCAAAAAGCAGGCTTTAAAGCTTATCCAATACCTGCCTCACAAATTGTTAATCCACGGAAACTAGAGGGAGCTATTTCCCATAAGTTAGTGGCTAATCTAGCTGGTTTAGGATGGATTGGTAAAAGCTGCTTACTCATAACGCCTGAATATGGACCTAGAATACGATATGCAACGGTATTAACGGATGCACCATTAAACACTGGAGATCCAATAGACAATCGGTGTGGTGATTGTAGAGAATGCGTTGATATTTGTCCAGTACAAGCCTTCACAGGCGTGCCCTTTAACTCCAAAGAACCTAGATCTGTGAGGTTTAAAGCCCATTCATGCAAAAATTATACTGATAAAAGAGAGAAGACTTTTGGAGAAGGGATTTGTGGACTTTGTGTTTATGCCTGTCCATATGGTAAAAAAAATACATAATTTAATTTGTTTGTGGGAATGGCGTACTAGCTAACTAGGTCAGATGGATAAAAGCATCAGCATGCTAATAATTAATTCAAGGATACTGGTGATTAATCCCCATTATGTAGATAATGGTGACAGGATACATTTTAGTTAAAAAACCATAGATGGAGCTGGGAAAAAGATGGATGTTCCAGAGTTTAGAAAGATGAGAGAGGTCATTGACCACATAAGAGCTACAAGGGATAGAGTATCAACTTATCTTGTTACCTTTATAGGTATGGTTATCTATCAAAAAGACAAGATGCAATAAATAAATGTAAGATATGGCGTACAACAGAGAAGTTTAGAACTCACATTGAGAATCAAAAAGCTAAGGGATTTCTATGAAATATTGTTTAGCAGAGATTCAAGCAAAGGAATTAGGCGAACCATTATGTCAAAATGATTACATAACTTGTTGTGCATCTTGTCCTGAATTAAAACATGGTTGTGTAGGTTGCAGTAAAGCTAATGATGATGAATGTGACCGTAGAGTAAATGATAAAACTATGTTTGTGGAGCTGATATGACATAACTAGACATACGTATTGGTTATGATTGGAATCCTATAATTGAATTTAGAGCAATGATGAATGGATTTCCAATAGCTTGTAATTTTTCTGATAAGCGCGCGCGCTAATACCAACACCGCAATTAGGACATTTCAAAGTTCCTCTATGCATTTGAAGGGTGAATGGAAAAACAGACTCTTTCATATGAAGTTCAACTCTAAGTATGGTTAGCAATATCAAGAAAGTGGAGATATAACTCTTGTCTCTTGAGTACCCACTTTACTTATCAAATATACTTGAATTAATAAAAAGATACTAAAAATATGATATTTTAACGGTAAATTTGGGTGAGGGGCCCACTCCCCGCACCTATTTAATCAGCTAACCTAAAGGTAAATTTTTATGAAAAGCCAACAAATCTAAACTTATGCCTGAAAGCAACAACAATCAAGCCCAAATGGCTGCTGTTAAACAGCTCATAGTGACATATGTGATGTTATCCATACATGTAATAGTCTTCTTTGTTGCTGCGGGTCACATTGCTGTTCGACCATTGATTTTCTTTGGGGTTTCTTTTCTGATTTCTTCTCTTGGCATAATAGTTCAGTACAAATTGAACCCCGAACTTCTTGCTGTAAGACTTAAGGTAAAAAGAGAGGGTTCTAAATTGTGGGATGAAATATTAATGAGAGTAACCAATCTTACAGCTTTAATTGTTGTACCTGCTATCGCTGGATTAGATATCGGCAGATTTAATTGGTCAAGCCTCGATTTTTCTTGGGTAGTAGTGGGTCTTTTGTTACTGGGCATTTCCACCATTCTTCTAAATTGGGCTATGATAATGAACCCGCATTTTGAACCAACTGTTAGGATACAAAAAGATAGAGGACATAAAGTGATAACAAGTGGACCTTATAGGGTTGTGAGACATCCTGGATATTTAGCTGGAGTTCTGTACATCTTATCAGTTCCCTTGATAATGGGTTCATTTTTCACCTTCCTTCCCGTTGGAATGTATATCCTTTTGATGATAACCCGAACAATCTTAGAAGACAAAACGCTTCAGAAAGAATTGAATGGATATTCTGAATATGTAAAAAAAGTGCGATACAAACTATTCCCATGGGTATGGTAATAGTTTTTCTCATTTTTAAAATTGAGAGTCGATATTTTACTGGTAAATTTGGGTTTTGATATTTATAAGAGAAAATTAAAATACTTTTTCTGACAAGAGGTTTGTATAAGGTGTGACTAATGCTAATAAAAAATGCGAACACGCTTCTGGCTGTGGGGACGATTTCACTGTCGTTAGGCATTCTTATTGGTCGCTTTTTACATATTGAATACGCAGGTTTCTCAGTTTCAGATTTTGTGGAGGGCATGCTAATTGGAGTTTCTTTGGTTTTAAATCTAACTTACTTGATAAGATTAAGATTAAATAAACGAGATTAAACACCTATCTTTGATATTTTACTGGTAAATTGGGGTTTGAATCCCACTTCCCACTCCATTCTAGCTAGCTATAAAGCAGTATATGCTAGAACACTTCTTTCATGAAAGTACGTAAGGAATGTAAATTTGACTTATCGTAAATCTTTATTTCCTTCAATTGATCTGTATGTATCTAAATTGAAGGCGATTTTATGGTGAGAAATAAGGTAATGATGGAAGTTTCGGCGATAAATGGGAAGTGTCCCATATATGAGTTAGGTGATAAAATTGTTATTGAACCAGTTCCCGGTGAAAACGTTTCAATGATTAACTTGAAGGAAACAACCGCCATCTGTACCCGTATATTGGGAACAGCATTGACATCATACACTCTTTCTTTAGAGTATGCAAAACCAAGTCAAGAGGACGATAAAAAGCTTCCTTGGCACACAGCGTTGGGCCCTAGCCATTCAAAGTGTCCCATGGTGGGACCGCCGTACACCGAATGCGGGTATGTTCTCTTCAAAGTGTATGGATTACCTCAAAAGGAAGGATGAGTAATGCCGAATTGCAAGTTGATTTTAGAAGTTGTGGATGTAAAGGGCTTCTGTCCCTTCTACAAGACGGGTTCTAAGATAACATTCTGTGAGCCAGCCATCCTCAAAGAGGAGAGTGATGAATTGTGTTATGGTGCACTTCTATCTTTTGGGCCCTTCTATAGACCTCTAGTTCGAGGAGTGCGTCCTGAAGAACTTGGTTTAGGCGATGGATACATATCCTGTCACGCTGCTCCTCTTGTGATACCTGAAGCCCATGGCACAGTATTCTTTAAAATAAAGCAGATTCCTGTTGAGGAAACACCCGAAGATTTATGGATACAGGATTTAGAAAAAAAGGGCATACTTGGTGACGAGGAAATTATTAAGAGAAAGTTCTGGCCAAAAAACCCCGACAAGCCTTATTGACTGAGCTAATTACACGTTTCGTTTTACCTTTTTTTATAAGTTTTATAGCCAGTGCTAGCTAGCTTTGAACGCGTTGGGTTACGAGCTGTATGCCTCGAAGCCGCTGAGAGGTTTGTGAGTCGGGAGCTGAGGACGCCCTTTTCAACACGTCAGCTCACAGTGTTCACCAAGTTGACGTATTGAGCCCACTGAGCCTAGCGCGCGCGGCAGTTCAGACGGATTTAACAAGGCATAATGCATACAATAACCGCGTCATTTCCCTGAAAATGAGCCGTTTTATAGGCGCCTTTGACGCAATACGCCGCGATTTACGCGCCTTCCCAGAAATTTTTTTTCACTTTATCGTTTTTTACACGGGGAAAAATGGGACAGAGACACGTCTGCCCACTCTTCCAGTAGTGGCCTTGCTAGCTACCAGTAATTGTTAACGTATCCCAATGAATTTCTAGAATGCACACTTTTTAGGCAGTTTCTTATAGAGATCTGTAACTTCAAAACAGCTAGCTAGCTGTATAACCCTGAACCATTCTCCTTCGATACGCTCTACTGTTTAAGGCTGGAATAGCCGGGACGAAAGGCTTTTCTCTTCATACGATGTAGCAGTATATGAGTGAATGTAAGCGGTGATGGGATAAGATGACGTTTGAAGATGCCCCCTTGAAGGAGGTATTGGCGAAGCCCGCAATAGATGTTGAGACCCGCCTTAAAGTGCGTGCTTGGGAGGTCGAGGAAAGCCCCAGTGATTTAGGCTACGAGGTGGTTAAGGAGTGGCCGAAGCTTCCCCACGGCTGGATGTTGGGCGGTGTTGGTGGAGGGATTGAGGTGGGGGTCGCGGGTGTAGCGGTAGATACGAAGAATCGTTACTATGTATATCATCGGGGGAAGAGGGCGCCGCCTCTCCTCTGCTTCAATAGAGAGGGAACTTTAGCAAATTCTTGGGGGGAGGGCGTCTATGTCCGTCCCCACATGGGGCAGTGTGATGAGCGGGATAATGTCTGGTTGATTGATGACGGAGGACACGTCCTATACTATTATTCCCCTGACGGCGAGCTTCTCAAGACCCTTGGGACGAAGGGGGTTCCCGGAGAGGATGGAACCCACTTCAATCAGCCAACGGACATCGCCTTCGGGTCAAAGGGCCAATTCTACGTTTCCGATGGGTATGGCAATAAACGCGTCGCGTACTTCGACAAGGACCTGAATTTCATCGGGCAGTGGGGGTCAGAGGGCGAGGGACAAGGCGAGTTTGTGTTACCCCACGCCATCACCGCTGATCGTGACGGCCTTATCTACGTAGCTGACCGCACCAAATGGCGTGTCCAGATCTTCACTCCCGAGGGAGAGTTCCTGCGACAGTGGACGCACATTGGCAAACCCTACGACGTCGTCTACGCGTCAGACGGCTATTTCTACGTTTGTGATGGGACGAACGCCCGCGTGACCAAGGTTGACGCCTCAGGAACCATTAAAGGCTTCTTCGGAGCTCCTGGACAAGGCAGTGGACAGCTCTCATCAGCCCACGCCATCGCAGTGGCGCCTAACGGCGACATCTTGACCGCTCACCTGGACGGCCGCGCCCAACTTTTCAGCCTAAAATAGCGCACGCCCTTTTTTTGGTTTACTGAACGAAGAATGATAAATAAAAGAAAACGAAAATAGTAGCTAGCTTGAGTCTTGTTTGATTCTTAACCGCTCTACTACTCTACATTTGCGTGTCTCGCTTCCATCTCTTCCTCGGTTATTCCCATTCGATGCATCAATTCCGCCACTGCACAGTCCAAAAGCACCATAGTTGAGATCTCAAATAAGGTGCCTAGAGGGGTGTTCGCAGAAGGCGTCCTGACTGCATTAGACTTGAGATCGGGAACAACAAGGAGGTTATCCGCCTTTTTGAGAGTGGGGCTATCTTTCGATGTTATCACTACAATCCTCGCTTTACAATTCTTAGCTATGTTTATCGCTGGGGGAATCGCCTTGTTTGAGAGGGTTCTTGAGATCACTATAAAGACGTCCTCAGCGTTTACGGCGGGAGTGATGACTTCACCGATCACGTGTGATTTGAATCCCAGATGCATCAAGCGCATTGAGAAAGCCTTTCCAATTAAAAGACTTCGACCGAATCCGTATACGAAAACTTTCCTATCCGAAGAGTGGGCGCTCACCAGAACTTTGATGATCTCTTCGAGCTGACTGGAGTCGATCTCTTTCTGCAGCTTCGCTAATGACTGAATAATCGCTTTGAATGTGAGATCAAGCTTTTTAGTAGTGGTTATCTTCATCACGTCTTTTCTAGTTTTTATTCTTGTGTTCCAACGTTCTTATGAGCCCCGTTAACACTTCGTTTATTGGTGTCGGCACTTGATTTCTTCTTCCATGTTCGGATATGGCGCCATTGATAAAGTCTATCTCTGTCCGTTTATTCCTCAGTATATCTTGAAGCATGGAATTCCTGTTGTTCGCCGTTCTCTCAGCTGTCTGAAGGGTCAGGTCCACAGGATCTCCTTCCAGGGTTATCCCAATCTTCTCCGCTACACTAACACCTTCCTCGACGGTTCTGATCATTAACCCTTTTAGAGATGGTTCGCGTATTAACTCACCGTTCTTCATCCCCGTTAGAGCTCCAAAGGGATTTATCCCCGAATTAACCAAGGTCTTAGTCCATACAACGCCCTGTATGTTTTCCGTTATTCTCGTGTTTAGACCCGCTTTTGTGAAGGTGTCAGCTATCATCTTCATCCTTTGCGTGACACTGCCATCTTGTTCACCGAGTATTGTATCGCCCCTGCCTGTGTGAGCGATGACGCCGGGTTTTACAAGCAGGGACCCGTTACTTGTAACGCCTCTTAACGGGTTCTCTATGAGTTCAGAAGCGATCTCTTCTGTTCCCAGACCATTTTGTAAGCATAATAAGGTCGTCTTTTCATCCATCAAGTCGTTTACTTCAAGAATCGCCTGTCTAGTGTCGTAGGCCTTGGCAGTCAGCAGAATAAGGTCAAGGGGGGTCTCAACCTGATCCACGGAGGTAGCTGCCTTCACCTTGACGACGTATTCAACGCCGTCTCTGATAGTCAAGCCCTTCTTCTGTATCGCTTTGACGTGTTTCTCTCTCCCAACTAAAATGACGTCGTTGCCTTCCTTGGTTAGGTAGCCGCCGAATAGGCTGCCAATGGCTCCCGCTCCCAGCACCAGTATTCTCAGAAGGCTTCACCCAATGATTTTTTCCCATTTCTTAAGTCGGAGAACTTTCGATAGGGTGCTGCCTTGATTTATCTCTCCTCTAATACGGTTTTCCCTCTCCAAAACGTCAAGAGACCGGTTTGCTATCTCCACCGCCATCTCTTTCGGAACTACAATGATCCCATTGTCATCCGCAATGATCCAGTCTCTCGGTCTAACCGTTAACCCTCCACAGACGATCTCTACATTGATCTCCCCCAGCCCCTTGGGGTCTCCAGCGGTTGGGGTTACATGCTTGGCGAAGGCAGGAAACTTCATAGCCTGTATCACGTCAACATCCCGTATCGCTCCGTCAATCACAACACCCTCAACCTTCTTTTGTATGCAACTACAGGTCGCCAATTCACCCCAGACTGCCTTATTGCCACCGGCGGCTTCAATGACAATGATGTCGCCTGGTCCTGCGACGTCGATGGCTTCAACGGGTTTAGCCCAATCGCCGGGGTATGCGCGTACGGTCACCGCTTTCCCTACAGCTTTAACGCCGCCCGTCACAGGCCTTATTCCCCTCATCTCGCCCTTTCTTTGCAGAGCATCAGAGATGTTTGGAGTTGAAACCATCTTGTAGACTTTGTATAGGTTTTCCTCATCATATTTTTTAAAGAGTTTTGAAGCGATCGGCGTACCGGTATCCATGGCCTGTTTCACGTTTCTTGTAGCTTCTTCCGCGTTTTCGGCCTTGGTTATGGCGCCACCGACAATCACGATGTTTGCTCCTGCATTAACTGCCTTAGCTGCGGATTCGCTATTGATGCCTCCTGCAACAGCCACTGGCACGTTAATGACCTCAGCTACCCTCATTAAAACGTCTATTGGATCCATTCCGCGCATCTGCTGGTCTATGCCCACGTGAACACAAATGTAGTGTACACCCAGTCTCTCGAGTTCCACAGACCTCGTAATCATGTCTTCAACGTTGATTAGGTCAACCATAATCTCTGCGCCATACCGTTTCCCGGCTTCCACCCCTTCATGTATTGTGCTGTCGTCCGTTACGCCCAACATCATTACGACTTCAGCTCCAGCCTCCGCTGCGATTTGAACCTCAACCGAGCCGACATCCATGATTTTCATGTCAGCTACAATCGTTTTATCTGGGAACGTTTTTTTCAGTTCCCGCACAGCGTCCAGTCCCTCGCTCTTTATGAGGGGTGTCCCGACCTCTATCCAATCCACGCCCCCGGCCACGGCTTCTTCCGCCACCGATAAAGCCCTATGCAGATTAACGAAGTCCAAAGCGACTTGAAGAATAGGCTTCTCAAAACTCATGGTATGGTCTCCTTATCTTATTTGAGTAAATGTATTCTGCTAAACTCTAACTCGTTAGAAGGAGCTTATCGGAGATGTCTTTAAATCCTTTCCTTTAAACAATTTAAAGAATTTATAGAAAACTCTAAAATATCATAGACCCGTTTCCATTGAAGGATCATATTGGGGGTGCACCTATACCTACGGCTCATGCCTTCGCTCCAGGCCATATAACTGGCGTCTTCGAGATCCACGACCAACCAACGGACCCCTTATCCAAGGGGTCGAGAGGCGCAGGGGTTTCAATAGAACGGGGCGTTCGCACCAAAGTACTGCTCGAGAGGTCTTTGAAGCCAAAGTGTGAAATCAAGATAAACGGTGAACCCCAAGAGTCAGCTGATGTTTCAGTACACGTCCTGCACGCCTTTCTTTCCAAGAGCAAGGAAAACTACAGGATTCTTGTTGAGCATGACGTCCAAGTGCCGATTGGATCGGGTTTTGGGTCAAGTGGGGCAGGCGCGTTAAGCTTGGCGTTCACCCTCAACCAAGCCCTTGGACTCGGACTTTCACGCGTAGAGGTCGCGCAGATAGCCCATGTGGCGGAAGTCCAATGTAAAACAGGGCTTGGGACAGTGATGGGTGAAACTTACGGCGGAGTAGAGATACGGGTGAAGCCCGGAGCACCGGGCGTAGGGGAAATAACGCACATACCCATTACCCAACATGCCGTCGTCTGTCTCCACTTTGGACCCATATCAACGGCGCACATCTTAAGTGACCCGAAGATTCGTCAACGCATAAACGACTTCGGTGGCCGACTTGTGGATAAATTAATCGCCCACCCCACCGCCTGCAACTTCATGGCGTACTCACGAGAATTTGCGGAGTATGTAGGATTAATGACGGGACGAATGCGGGAAGTTCTGAAGGACGCTGACCAATTAGGGTTCACATGCAGCATGATGATGTTAGGTGAATCCATCTTTTCCCTCGTTAAACGAGACCGTGTTGCGGAGCTTCTCGACATCTTCCGCCAGCACGCGCCTTCGAAGAAAAGCATCATCGTAAGCGATATCGATTTTCAAGGAGCGAGACTTCTGTGAACAAGAAACAGCATGTTTCACCCAAACATCCTCGAGCCGCGTCCATCGAAACGCGTGAAAAAATCATTGCACATCATGACTCAAGCGTCCTAGCCACAGCCGGGCTTATCGCCCACGGTCGAGGAGAGGCGTTCGATTATCTGATCGGAGAGAAAACGGGTGCGCCAGCCTTCCGGGCTGTGAAGGCAGCAGCGACGTCGCTTCTCCTTGCGAAGCATCCCGTTATTTCAGTGAACGGCAATGCTGCCGCTCTCGTCGCCGAGGACCTAGTGAGCTTGTCTGAGGTAACGGGCGCCAAACTGGAGGTGAACCTTTATTACCGGTATCCCGGGCGGGAGACAGCGATTAGAACGGTGTTAGAGAAGGCTGGTGCCAAAGAGGTGTTGGGCATAGGAGAGGCTGCCTCCGCCAAACTCCCGGAAATCGGTAGCGAACGCAGAAGAGTGGATCCGAGAGGCATCCTCAAGGCGGATGTGGTTCTGGTTCCTCTGGAAGATGGGGATCGGACGGAGGCCCTTCGTAAAATGGGAAAAACCGTCATCGCCATCGACCTCAATCCTCTGTCACGGACAGCCCAATGGTCCTCCATCACCATCGTCGATAACATTATTCGGGCTTTGCCCCATCTCGTGGCCGAGGTTCGTCGGCAAAAGGATATGAGTCGCCGAGAGCTTGAAGAGATCTTGCACAGCTTTGACAACCGACAAAACCTCGGCTCCGAAATCAAGTTAATTAACAAGCGGCTTTCTGACCTCGCGGAGAAAGGC
Organism: Candidatus Bathyarchaeota archaeon; assembly: GCA_026015035.1. Taxonomy (GTDB): domain Archaea; phylum Thermoproteota; class Bathyarchaeia; order RBG-16-48-13; genus DAOVBJ01. Next base: position 10,382 of record JAOZHB010000086.1, read on the forward strand.
GTATATATTCCCGAAGTCGTCGAACTCTATGAGCACCTAGAGGAAGACGCCAGCAAGTCGAATTGAGGAATTACGGGTTGAACACACATCCATCCAAGGATATCATCGGAACCCTTGGGAATGAGCTGAACGGCAAACAAATTGTTTTATGCGTAACTGGCAGCGTCGCGGCGGTTCAAAGTCCAGACATCGCTCGGAACCTTATGAGACATAGCGCAGACGTCTTCACGGTCATGTCCCAAATGGCTCAGAAGATAATCCATCCCTACCTCATGGAGTGGGCAACTGGTAATCCCGTGATAACGGAGTTAACTGGACAAATCGAGCATGTAGCCTTGGCAGGTGAGCACCCTCGCAACGTCGACTTGGTTCTCATCGCTCCAGCCACCGCCAACACCATTAGCAAGATCACTTGCGGAATCGATGACACCCCTGTTACAACTGTTGCGTCCACAGCCTTTGGGTCTGGGATACCCATAATCGTCGTTCCAGCGATGCACGAGTCCATGTATCGGCACCCAATTCTCGTCGAAAACAGAAAGAAACTAACAGCGTTAGGCGTGGACTTTGTCGGACCTCGACTTGAGGAAGGTAAGGCAAAGATCGCTGGCACAGAGGAAATCGTGGACGCGGTCATTCGCAGACTCACTCCCCAGGACATGGCGGGCTGGCGTGTGCTCGTCACGGCGGGGCCCACGCTTGAATACATCGATCCCGTGCGAGTGATAACCAATAAAAGCTCAGGCAAAATGGGGGCTGCTGTCGCGACGGAAGCGTTGAGAAGAGGTGCTGAAGTGACATTAGTATACGGTTCTGGGCACGCGATCCTTCCCCCTGAAGCCCATGTAATCCACGTTGAAACGTCACAAGAAATGTATGATGCGGTCGTTTCAGAGTTGAAGTCCGAACGAATCGATGTCGTTATTGCTACAGCGGCAGTCGGCGATTGGGCCCTCGATCAACAATACGACCACAAGGTTTCGACACGCAGAACACCCGAACTCGTTGTAAAGTTACGACCCACCCCTAAAATCATCGATGAAATCAAAACGATCAGTCCCCAGACCTTCCTCGTCGCATTCCGTGCAGAACACAAGCTCTCGAATGAGGATTTGATTCAAAGCGCGTACGATCGGTTGAAACGCTCAAAAGCGGATTTAATTGCTGCGAATGACGTGGGACGAACGGGGGTTGGGTTCAAGGTGGACACTAATGAAATCTTTATCGTTGACGGGAACAGAAACGTCGTTCACATCCCCCTCACAACAAAGCGGGAAGTTGCGAAACGGCTTCTTGACGTGATTGCAGAACGATGTTCCAGGTAAACTGCCCACGTTCATGCATGCGAGCGAGTTGCTTAGAGTAATTGGTTCGTTAGTTCTTGGATGGACGACGGGTTTCCCATCCCTCTTCGAAGAGCCGGAGAAATTTGTCTGGTCCATATGGGTGACGGAGGGCTTCTTTTTCGTCGAGTTCTACGCCGAATCCAGGTGTGTCGGGTACGGGGAGATACCCTTTGTCGACGCGAGGAACACCTTTGAACACGTCCCACGTCCACGATTCAAGGCTGTCGTCGAAGTTTTCATGGATTAAAAAGTTTGGAATAGCGGCATGTAGATGCGCGTTTATCGCGGTGCAGAGGGGGCTCTGGGCTTGATGACTGGCCACGAGGGCTTCGAAGGCTTCAGCCATCCCACATACCTTCTTGATGTTTGACAATCCAAGATGGATCACTTCTGGTTGAATGATATCAATGGTGCGATGAGTCAATAGGGCTGCGAACTGACCAAGTCTCTCAAATCGTTCACCGAGGGCCACCGGTACCTTGATGGCTTTCGACACTTCGATGGTCGCGGCTAAGTCCAATGAGTTCACGGGGGTCTCAAAAAACATGGGGTTGAATTCTTCAAGCATCCTGCCAATGCGGATGGCGTAGGAGACGCTGAAACGATCATGTCCCTCGATTAAGATATCCACATCCGGCCCTACAGCTTCACGGACGCTTCGAACAATATTGATCGCCGTTCGCTCGTTCTCCAAGTCGATTTGACGGTATGCCCCCCCAAAGGGATCAAATTTGAGGGCCGTGTACCCTCGTTTAACCATTTGCGCAGCGCTTTCAGCGAAGAACTCTGGTTCCCGGGGACCTGTATACCAGCCATTAGCATAAACGCGTAATAGATCTCTGTGCTTGCCCCCCAACAACTGCCAAACAGGCACGCCCAAGCTTTTGCCGAGAATATCCCAGCAGGCCAGTTCAACCCCACTCATTCCTCGAGACGGCTGTAGGAAACGGCCTTTATACATTTTATACCAGACCTTGTCGGGGTGACGTGGGTCTTCACCGATAAAAAAGCGAGCTAATTCTTCAACGTCGGCTTGATGGGGCTTCGTCGCTAAACCACCCGTGGCCTCACCCAGGCCTGTGAGCCCTTCATCCGTATACAGCTTAACAAAAAGCCAGTTTTTCCAGGGATTCCCGACTACAACGGTCTTATAATCGACGATCTTCATTTCGCATCTCCTTCCCGACCAAGCTTTGCTTGGACACTCTTATTTTTTCCAAGTCATAAGGGGTGTAAGGGCATCCAGAATGTCATCCAGGTATTTCGAAGCGACATCGTCCAAAAGCATCGCGCCATTACGTTTGAGTGGGCAGTCGATGACCCCTCGACGATAGAGCACCTCTTTATAGCATCCCCTTAATTGGCGTTCAAAGAAGAATAAGGGTGCCATTTCTTTGTAGATGTATGTTGCGTGCTCTTCGTCTCCCGCTTCCAAAGCGTTCCAAAAAGCGACCACAACGTCCGTAACATGACAGCCAGGCATGTTTCCACAGACGCCACGCCGGTACTCTTCAATAAGGTAGCGTCCACCAGCTCCGCCGAAGACACCTTTACACGAGCCATCATTTCCTTCTAGAATGGAGCTCAGTCTAATGGTGCTGGGTACAGTCTCTTCCTTAATGTATTGGATATGTTCAATTTCACGACACAGCTTGAGTAAGAATTCAGGAGACATATCCGTTCCAATGGGCGGTACATAGTTCTGAATGAAAACAGGCATCTGCGCCTCATCTGACAGTCTCTTGTAATAATCAAAAATCAAGCTTTCACCTAATCGACTTCTACGTATATAGGGTGGCATCGCGATGACACTGTCGGCGCCAATGTCATGAGCGTGCCTGGCAAACTTGGCCGCTGCTTCCTGGGACACACCTGCCACACCGATGACCACTGGTAAACGACCCGCGGTCTGATCGACTAAGACTTCCGATAACTCGAAACGTTCTGTATCACTTAACGTCGTGAATTCACTGGCGTTCACGGGAAAAACCAGACCGTGTGCCCCGCATTCAATGCAGAAATCAACTAACCGACGGAAGCTCGGGACATCAATTTCACCATCCTCCCGAAATGGTGTGGACGGAATTGTAAAGATTCCTCTATACGCTTGTTTAGGACTCAAAAAACCACCTTCCAACCACACTAAGAATACTGCAACTTCCTTATTAGTCTCCTCATTTAATGCCTCATTCTCTAAAACGAAAAAAACGAGGTTAAACGAAATAATATTCAGCAACTTACTACGGATTTATCTAGCTAGACTCCTCCTTTTACCATTTTTCTACAAGTTACAAGAGATAAATGTACAGTCTGATTCCCTTGTTCGGTTCCCAAACACTTCTGAAGATAACAAACATGTATGCGAAGTCGATGTTCTCGCGAGCTTTGAATGCGTTTGGTTACTTGCGCGCGCTACCGGTAACTCCGGGAGACGGCTGGGTGCTCTAACTCGTGAAAGACTTCTTCACGGTAACGCCTTTGAAGGCTATCGCGAAATCTCTGTCGGGCTGGGAAACGAGGGAAAACAACCCACAAGCTTCTCCTCTCCCCCCGTGGCGGGAGCGGACTTCGTCACCATCCTGAATGAGGAGGCTTCCCTCAGCAATGCTAGTCGTATAGCTTTTGATGATCCCTTCGCCATCACGAAGTACGTTCTAACCATGCACGCCTTCCAACCCATTATCGATGAACGAGTCTTATCTCTGAGCTTGAGCTATCTTGAGGATGAGTTGAACAGTATTCCAGAGGAATATGACCTAGGCCCCGAGATAAGCGCGCGCTAAAGCTAGATAAATTAGCTGGCTAAGTTTTTTTTACTAAGATACTCTAATGTAATTTTTATCCTCGAGAGATAGAAAATAAACTTCATTTTTAGCTAGCTAGCGTGAAATATCTAGATTTCAATACCATAAAGCCTTTAATCTCTTACAACGACAAGGGCGTTTGGAGTCGTCCTCAAGGAATCGAGGCGTCTGCTCTGCACGCGTAAATCCCATATACGTCTCATCTCTCAACTAAAGAGAGAGCCAAAAGACTTTCCTAAACGGGTAGCGTGGTACAGACACTCGATGAGGGCGACCCTCTGTTTATAACTAGCGCAGCGCGCGCTTTCTAACTTTCTTAGTTTCTAATAAGAAAAATAAAAAATAGTTTATAAAAAAATAGGGGGTTTGATTTGTTAGGTTAATTAAAACCCGCTGCCGTCTGGAATGCCATCGCCGGAATTGGGTGCTGGTCCAACACCAGGAGTTTCAGGTTGAATGTATTGGTTGCCGCTTGGGATACCATCACCAGAACTGGGAGCTGGTCCAGGACTAATTGCATCTTCAGTTGCGCTCGCTTCTGAACTTCCTTGATCAGAAGTTCCGCTTTCTTCACATGGACCATTGCCGTTTTGGGAGCCTTCTCTGAGACGAAGTCTATCCTGCATCTGCATCATTTCACCCTTTCGCTCTCTGTCTTGTATTTGCGTTACATCTCCGTTCGAAGCTTGATCAGCAGTTACCTGTGATATGATAGGCAATGCGTATACGGTAGCAGTCGCAACGCCAGTGAGCAGGAGCACCAACACGACGATAGATAAAGTGGTTGCCATTTTTCAATTCACCTCCTCAAAGTTTAAGTCAACTAAGAGATGAAACATGATATGAGTCCTCGGTGTAACGGATGTTTCAAAAGACGTAACAAACTATTTAGGCACAGTCAACCTTAACACCGAGCGCGCGCCTCAAGAGTTTTATATGCATTTAACCAATGATATGGTATGAACGCCATTAAAAAATTACTAGTTTTTGCTTCATTAGCACTCTTGTTTGCTACAACGCTTGTAATGCCTATTGTAGGCGTGTACGCGCAGCCGGCCCTCGAACTGCTGTGGGATCTGCCTGGCCACTTCATCGATGTCGCGGTTTCCGCTAACGGCCAATATCTCGTTGCGTCAAACGGGTCCCACGTGAACTTCTACGCTTATGACAGCGCCGTTCCCCTCTGGAGCCATAATGTCGGGGGCCCACATTTCTATCCAACGGTGATGATTTCAGCTGACGGGAGTGAAGTCGTCGTAGGGTTCAGTGCTCCTGGGTTTGATGGTATCTTCTATTTCACCGAGGCAACTATTCTTACTGGGAACCCGGATCCCGCTTGGACGAGTATAAATCTCGTAGGGTTCGTTGAACGGGGCACCCTAGACATCTCCGATGACGGGGAGACTGTGGTCGTGGTGGGAACAGGCCCCAACGTGATGGTGTGGACCGAATGCACTTCAAAGACAGGAGACGACAACGTCCCAGATCACGCGGATTTCATACCCGCAAATCTTGAACGGGTCGACATGACCCCCAATGGACGGTACATTGCTGTCGCGGGTATCGATCAAGGGGAAGATCCACCCACAGTCAACTATTACGTCCTGTTCTACGAGGTCACCAATGACCTCGAGTTGCTCTGGCTCTTCAATCCCAAGGAAGAAGATGGGTGGTTCCAATTTCAGGACCTTGCTGTCTCCGACGATGGATATGGCGTCGTCGCGTCATGGGTCTTAGACTTTCCATTCGACAGCCAAATGAGTGGGGTCTTCTACTTCAATCAGTCCACCACTGTGCCGCCGAACGGCCCAGCAGATAGGGAACCGAGTTGGGGGTGGGAGGAACCGGATTGGCTGCAAACCACCGTGGCGATCTCTGGCGACGGTGACGAGGTGGTGTATGGAAGTTGGCCTGGTCCCCCCACCTTGTGCTTCTGGAATATGAGTCGAACGCGCAGCGGTTTAGAAGAACCCAGTTTTCACGACAGCGTCCCCACTTTAGACGTCGCCATCTCAGAGAATGGACAATACACCGCGGCGCTGATAATGGGGGAAGGAATTGGCCTCGTCTTAGTCGACTTCGAATCGATGTACTCTGACGGCTATCTGTTAACCACCCTACACAGCATCCTTTCAATGTCCCGCAACGCGGAGGTCATCGCAGTCGTCGACGGCGAATTCGGCAACGAATTCAGCTTAAATGTCTTCCAATTCAATGGACTTCAGTTGCCAGTTGGCGGTGAAATCCTATCGGTTAACCCCCTCCAGTCGATAGCTCCAATCCTACTCAGCCTTATAGCTGCGATAGCAACGGTGGGTTTACTCCTTAAGAAACGTAGCCCGTAACCCCACTTTTTTCTTTCCTTGATACCTCTAGGCGGTACTGTTTATCAGCTTGCTTTAGCTAGTTGGCTACATACAAAAAAATTTTCGCGATAAGTGATAATTTAGCTTGCTAGCTCTCACCTCGAAATATATGCATTAGTATGAATCAATCTACTTCAAATTTTTTCCTAAATACATCTAAAAATCCACCAAATAAACCACCAATTAGAAGAGTAGCAATGAAGCCATAAATCGAACTTATAATAAATTTCTCAAAAGAAATACCGACGACCACGATTTGAATACAGATATTGATCCAAGACCAAAAGAGTATGTAAGCTAATGTATCAACAATATATTTTTTAAAGATTAATTTAGGGGAAAGACTACTTTTAGATAGGGTAAGCTGGATATCCGTTCTGGTTAAGATACCTTCAGGCTTTATCTCATCCATGACAACCACTCTTGAAATTCCCTTCTTGTTCATGAGGTCAACTGCCTTAATTACCTGATCTTTGACTTGAATAGCATATACTGGAGAAGACATGACCTCACTCACTTTTAATTCGGTTAATGAAACATTCTTTAATAGCACTCTTCCTAACAAGTCTCTTCGAGTAAATATCCCTACAGGGATCTTTTCTTTGATCACAATAACGCTTCCAAGCCGTTTATCATACATCAAGCGTATCGTTTCCAAGATTGATGTATCAAAGCTAACAGAAAGAACAGGTGTTGACATAACATCTCTCGTTTTTGGAATGATATGCTGATAAATCCAGTTCGATAGACGCTCCCCAATCATATGAGTCGTTCTCCTATAGCTAGCTAGCTGTGAACAAAGTACAGTTCAAGCAGACTTCAACACGCTCCATTTTCAATTTCCTTAGCTAGCTAGCAACGAAATCCAGTACTACGTCTTGGGATATGACCTCAACCAACGCGCGCGCTTCGAAAAAAAGACCTCTACCTAGGACGGAAGCGACTCGTCATATAGCTGCTAGCGTACAATGGGTTAGCTAATACGCCCAATGATGCAGAATGGCGTTGTGAGGACATACTCCTTGGCATGCACCACATTGGATACATTCACCGATATTCTTCGCTGTGACCTTATTATCAACGACTTCATACACTTCAACAGGGCAGATAGCATTGCATGCACCAACGCCCATACAGAGATCGAGATCAATTTCTACCCAATGATCCGCTTCTTCCCATTTCTTAACATTTGACATTGTTCTCTATTCAACCTTATCCTAATTATCTGGCTAATTTACAACTTCAATAATGCTCGTTTTTTTAAGTTGTCTGTCATATAAAAATCTTGGATGTTTATGATCGTTTTCATGTAGATGATTTTACCCAAGCACAATATGAAGGCAGTGCGTGCTCTAGCGCTGCCTGTATCTAGAAACGAGGAGCTTTATGGCCATGGGTCGGTCTTGGATACAGGTATCTTTCAAAGAGATCGAGGTACTCTCCGAAACGGGTTTCATGTTGACTGAAGAGGTTTGCCATTCTCGTGAGGGTGTTGTGATGACGGCGCTCATCTGATAACATGTAGTTTAAGATACCTTTAGTCTTCTCGTCTTCAGTCTTTGTAAGCATGTATTCGAGGCGTTTGATCATCGCTGCCTCCACCTCGACATGTTCTTCTATGGCTTGAGCCATGTCGATGGCGTCTCCGACATCCAGTTTGGGGGGGATTACCCCAGTCTCAAGGTCTATAAGAGCCTTGCAGAACGCAGCGTGCTTAAGACTCTCATGAACGATGCTCTCAAGAAGCGTAAATACGAGTTGGTCCGATATGGCTTTCATGGTGGGCCTTAAAGCTGCCACATGTCCCTCCTCCAAGTCTCGCTGCGCACGTAGAAGTCTAACAAACTCTGACGGCTTCTCCCAGACAAGTTTCCTACTCAAAATTTTATTTCCTCCATCACTATATCTAAAATGTGATTTAAGGATTACCCGACTGTTTCGAGAAGAGAATCGACAGCGCGCGCGAGAGAGATGTTTCCAGCGGTCGCGGGTACAAATCCCACCCGAACCACCTACGGTGAACACTCGACATCTATACATTATGTTCGCGTGCGTCGGGATACAATCCTTTATAACTCTTTTGTAGGGCCTAGCATCTAAACACTCCTACAATACAGTAAAATGTATTGAATAACTCCGGTAAAAGGGGTTTTTCACGTTAGAGGGGAGGCCAAGGTTTCCTCCCTACAAAGAGATACGTCCAACATACTTTTATCGGGTTTTCATAACGTCATCATGGCCCTAGAATGCCGTTTAACAGATTTAACAAAAAAAGGCTCAATTCCAACAGATTCGGCCGTTTTGTCCAACAAAAATACACTAAACTTTAGTGAATAATACACGATTGTTGGACGTATCTTGATTAAGCCAAAGATTGAGCCTTTTTTCACGTTAAATTGAGCCTTTTTCGGCCATAAACACATGAAATAAGCTCAATGCAACATTCTAGCTAACTAATTTCTCAAATCAACTACTCCTTCTATGAGATGCTCGAATATATTAAAGAGCACCCTACTCTGAATGAAGGGATGATTGGAATGCGAATGGAAACTTTACCACGGATAAAGTTAGCTAATCTACCGACTCCCCTAGAGGAGATGCCCAATCTCTCGAAGCAGCTGGGTGGTCCAAACATTTTCATCAAGAGAGACGACGTGACAGGTCTAGGCTTCGGGGGGAACAAAACGAGGAAACTTGAGTACCTCATGGCCGACGCAAGGAAACAGAACGCTGACACCATTATAACCAGTGCCGGCTTTCACTCCAATTGGTGCACCCAAACAGCATGCGCAGCAAAACGACTGGGAATGGACGTCGTTCTCGTCAAACAGGGGCCCCGAGAAGGCTATGATCCCGAAGAATACGATGGAAATCACCTCCTCCACTTCCTCCTCGGTTCAGAAATCAAGGTCGTTCCATCCAGATCTAAGGCAGATGAATTAATGAATGAATTGGCTGCGGATTTACGTTTGAGGGGGCGTAGACCCTACATCATATCGTTTGCTGGTTCAACTCCCTTAGGCGTCGCAGGTTATATCAATGCTGTACTCGAAATTCTCACCCAATGCTTCCAGAGGGGAATAAAGATCGACTACGTCGTTCATGCGACGGGGTCCGGAGGAACCCAAGCAGGCTTAATCCTGGGAGCTAAGGCCTTCAACACTGGAATGAAGGTGCTCGGGATAAGCGTCAGCAGATCCGAAAACAGGTTTGAAGCCATTACACGGCTTGTTACCGCTTCAGCGAAGTTCTTTGAGTTCGACCTTCCCCTAGGGAAGGAAGATGTACACGTATTCGACGAATATGTTGGGGAAGGCTACGGGGTAATTTCTAAGGAAGTCGTGGAGACCATCAATCGTGTGGCTAAAGCCGAAGGGGTATTTCTGGACCCAGTTTACTCCGGCAAGGCTATGGCGGGACTCTTAGACCTCATTGGAAAGAACTACTTCGATACGGAAGACAACGTCCTCTTCCTCCACACTGGTGGGACAGCAGCTCTATTCCCCTATAAACAGCCCATAAAAGACTTCATGAAGAAGGGCGAATCATCTTGGGTGAAACCTCCTTGGTCCACAGCGTAACATCAGGAGAGCCCATTTTTAGGATAAATAGCTAACCAATTAAGGAATATATTAACCATAAAAAGCAGCTAGCAGGCTACTGACACAGTCATATTCATGAACTATTGCCTTGAATTGCTCCTAGCTAATTCACTTGTTCTTAAACGCTAGGTAGCTATGGTGGGGGCCTTCACCTTTTTTAGCACCAGCACGATTGCTCCGGCGATGAAGGGAAAGACGCTGCAGACAAGAAAGGCCGATCGTGCGCCTAAGATATCTATGAAGTACCCGATTAAGGGCGCGGAGAAGATTTGTCCGAGAGCGATGCCGGTATACGAGAATCCAATGCCTTGAGGGTGACCGGAGGCGGCGATACTGGACAGCGCATGCTGAGCGGGAACGGGAAAGTATCGTGCCACGCCATAGAGAACCAGCACGAGCAACAACAGTATTGAGGAGAACTGACCGACCGCCAAGAGAATCGTAACGAGGCCCGACACGATCAGTGAGCCAACCATTATTGTGACCTTGTCAAACCTGTCGGATACTACTCCTCCAACTAGTGACGACGTGCTCCCGACAGCATACATGATGCTCGTCAGGACTCCTGCCCAAACAACAGATTCTCCATAGGCGTCAGAGAGAAACAGAGGGACATACCGTAGTAGATTTCCCACTGAGAAAATGGCGATGCCGAAGATCAGAATCAGCAGCGGCGTCGTCACGCTAAACTTCTTACTGTCTGCTGGGTTGGTATTGACGTCGCGGAGTGCTGGCTGCTTCGTGTTCGGGGCTTGGTCCTTGACGAGTTTCCAGAACACTAGGATGATGCTGAGCCCGACGACGGGGATAATTTGGAGGGTGGAACGCCAACCATAGATCGACGCGAAATAGGCAATCACCACAGTCCCGATGGCGGAGCCCGCGAAGCCGCCTACCTGGTGATACGAGATGTATTTTGCCCGACGGCCTTCCGACGCCCTTTGGACTACCATAGCGTAGGTGGCGGGGTGAAACGTGACCTGTCCGAGAGCGAACATCGCGATTATCACGAGCAGAACCTCGAAGGACGGGGCCAGGCTGTACAGGAATACCGCAGCGCTACAGGTGAGCATACTCAGCACGGCCAAGCGTTTGCCCCCCATCCGCTCAACGAGATAGCCAGCGGGACCTTGGAGGATGCTGATGACGCCGAGTACCGACCCGATCAGCCCGATCTGGAGGGTGGAGATGTTGAATTCCGCTCGCAGCAAGAAGTAGAGGGGTGGTAACGCATTCAGGTAAACATGTTGCACGCTGTGGAGTAGTGCCAGCACGCCAATGTCGATCGTTCCTCGCTTCATCAATCCTTACACTCCATCACATCTTCACGTCGATGTGCGTCTGTGAGAACACCTCACAAAAGCCAGATAGCACAGCTTAAAGGAAGGATAGACATAAATGTAACGGTTCGGAAAAGCCTCGGCGGCTTTCTAAAAACAGGGAACAGGCGACAAAACAATGCCAGAAACAATCCAGCGAGATAGTAAGGATAGGATCCCTATTATCCTACAAGCAAGTTAGTTTTAGGATAAATTTTTAATCCCAAACCTAACCTCACGTTCTCCATTTTACTATGATTCCATTTTACTACAAGGTAATGCGTAACTAACGACTAAAATTATGATCCCGAGAACACCCAAAGGTAATGCATAATCTCTGTATGGTTCAAAAACTAAACCCCAAGGATAAAAATAAGCATATAACCCGACTACTATTAGAACTGCACCTATGCCTTGTATCGCAGATTTTTCTTTTTGAGATACCATTAGTACAAAGTATTATTTTGAATAATATTTAAAGTAAGTTTAGAATTTATACATATTCCCATTCTTTCAACCAAATTAGCGCGCGCGGCTACCTTGCTACATATAGCAAGTTGCTGGTTGTGGTTTTAATGAAAACGGATAAGCCTTCAACTTAGCGCGCGCTGTATATTAAAGATCTTAGGGTAACCGGAATTATCCTTTCCATAATCCTACTGCTAATCCAATTATGAAAGTTGATGTAGAGTATGGGAGTATTTCAAAAAATCCACTTCCTGCCGGGATTATCTTAGGTAGGAACTTCATCGCCTGATCAAAAACATCTTGGTATGTAAGGCTTATATAACCTGTTAGAACGAGAAGAATAAGTAAAGCTCCAATAGTGAAAAGCAACTTAAAAGAATTTTTTACAATGACTCCCACGAGTAGTCCAATAAGACATGGTATGATAACCGGTACAATCCAAGCGATTTCAGGAGGGATCATTTACTTCATTAGTCTCCACATGATTACCTTTTTTAAAGGTACCTGTTATGGGTTATTTAATCATATGGGTTTAAGCTAGCGTGCGCTACTGTTCTGTGCAGGAGTTATAGAGCTTTAATTTCGCTATTTTAGTGTATGTTATTCCTTTTCGGAGATACGCACGCGCTATAGGGCACAGAGGGGTATTGCCTAAATAATACCCTATTCTCACTGTATTACTTCTACTCTTTTTTCCACATACCATTGTGTTCTCTACACGTTCAAGAAGCTAGCTATCAGCTAGCGTTATCAAGATATATTGTCGAGTTAGAATCTAGATTTAGGCTTCATAACAATAATATGGTTTAAAAAAACAGTTTTTGTTAAGCTAGTTAGCTGGGTACCAATAAAGGATGTGATTGGGATATGGGCGCGTACAGTATTTTAATGAGGTGGACAGAGTATTATTATGTTAAAGTGGCTTCAACTCTAACCGCTGCTGTTATCTTATTTCTCTCCACGGTGTACATGGGAATTGAAATAGGCGTTAGCGTGCATTTACGAACAGTTATGTTTGCAGGAGGACTAATTGTCTCCTTGTTTTTTGCTGTATGTACGTGGGAAACACTTCTTTCTTTGATCGGGATCCTTTTTTTCTATATTACTTTATTTACTGGTCAATACGCTAATCTAGAACCTGGAGTAACCTTATTGTTCTCTGTCATAGCATGTCTAGGTACAGGTTTTTTCCTAACATTTACTAAAGCAATTAATGAATAACATGCTGTTGGCGAGAAAAGTGGTTAGCTAAGAGCGCGGATAACTATTTAGTTATCATTGGGTAGACGTTGAAAGAGGTTTTAACAACGCCGGGTGGTCTTACAAGGTTATCACACATATACTGTATGTGTCTTCATGGAAACTGAAGCTAGCGAGCTTTTCATTTTATTTAGTCTCTTTAACTATTTTGCGATATTCCACGTAATATCTTCTTTCTCTGTCCTGTTTTCCATAACGAGAAACAATTCTGGGTGAAGGTTTCTCTTTAATTAGTTAATGGATAGCTAGCTGGCTAGACGTAAGTCTTTTCTATTCGTCCCAACTCTTAATCAACGAGGTTTACGACATGTATGACCTTATAGTTAAGAATGGCACCTTAATAGATCCCTATCAGAACATCGAGGGGAGAAGGGATATTGTTGTTTCTGAAGGTAAGGTGGTCTCCGTGGACGAGGAGATCAATTCGGCGGCTAAGCGGGTGGTGGACGCTTCTGGTAGGATCGTGACGCCCGGCCTCATCGATCTCCATACTCATGTGTATTGGGGAGGCACTCCTCTGGGCGTGGACCCGGACTCAACGTGTTTGATGAGGGGGGTCACAACGGTGCTTGACGCGGGTTCGGCTGGCTGCAATAACTTTCTCGGTTTCCGAAAGTTCATCATTGAACGGTGTAAGACGCGAATCATACCTCTTCTACACATATCTTCTGTAGGGCTGATCAAGCCTCCGGAGTTGGAGGACATTAGAAACCTGGATTACGATGGGGCCGTTGAGGTCGCGGAAGCGAATAAAAACCTTATCAAGGGATTCAAGATAAGGTTCGCCTCACCACCCAACAATCACATCGGCAAGAATGGGCCTCAAGCCATGCGGTTGATCAGGGAAGCCGCTGAAGATACTGGGGGCATTATCATGGTGCATCCGAAGAGCATGTCTCCAGGCTTTCCCTTGGAGGAGATCCTGAACCTCTTGAGGAAGAGCGATATCGTTACCCACTGCTTCGCCCCCACCCACCCCCTCTACTTACCCCACGCAGAGATACTGGACGAGGATGGCAAGGTCCTCCCTTCAGTGAAGAGGGCAACCCAACGAGGCATCAACTTCGACGTAGGCCACGGCAGCGGGAACTTCTCCTTCGACACCGCCATGAAGGCCTTGGCGGATGACTTCCTACCCACAACCATAAGCACGGACATCAACACCGCGGCCTTGAAGACGGCGAAGGACATGCCCACCACCATGTCCAAGTTCCTCGCGTTAGGCCTCCCCCTCTCCAAGGTGGTAGAGCTGATCACCGCCAATCCGGCAAAGGTACTCGGCTTTGAAGGCGTACTGGGAACCTTGAAGCCAGGAGCAGAAGCGGACATCACAGTATTAGAGCTAGAGACTGGAGAGTACACGTTCTACGACGTGAAGGGAGAGAGCTTCCGCGGTAAGGATCTGTTAAAGCCCCACACAGTAATAAAGGGAGGCGAGATCGTCACCTAAACCCCCTTAAAAACATAGTAAATAAAAACGATAGAAAAGTATCTGTGCATACTATGGTTGGCGGGCCCGAAGGGATTTGAACCCCCGACATCAGGCTTTCCCCATATGAACTCCGAAGGCTTACGCAGATCCGCAATCACTGCGCCCTATCCAGCTAGGCTACGGGCCCCTTGCGTCAGTTAATGGATGGTTCCCTCTTTTAAGTTTAGACCCTTTTTCAGCCGTCGTCGAGGAGCGCCGTGAAAGTTGACATGATGTTTTGAAGAAAGTGTTTTAAAGGTCGGCAAATATATATGTTTTAGTGTATTTAGCGGGGGGCGGAAACCTTTAGCGAATCCCATTTAAGCGATTTAAAGTTTCGGATGATGACCATCGAACAGCTGAAGATGGCTAAAACCCATTACACGTATCGGGAGCTCTCGAACATAACGAAGCTTCCCGTGACGGTGCTGAGCCGATACGTGAAGGGCCACGTGTTACCAAGCTCGAGTAGGGCGAGGGATCTTTGGAAGATCTTAGAGAAAATTGTGGGGTTAGAAGAGGAACTCTCGAGGAGAATCCAATTCGACAACGCGGGCTACTTCAACAACACCTCCATAATCTCAGACATCGCCATCCTTCAGCAGGCGTCGCAAAGCGTCTTCAACCGATTCGCGGGAAGGCGTATCACGAAGGTCTTAACGGCAGCCGTCGATGGCATTCCCTTGGCGACCATTGTCGCCGAAGCCCTGGGCGTGAACCTTGTGATAGCCAAGAGTAGCAAGGAAATTGGGGTGCGAAACTTTTACGAGGAAAGCTTTGTTCCCGGCGACTCAGCGTTAATCATGTCCCTCTACATCCCCCGTGGGATCATTCGGAGGGGGGACAGCGTCCTCATCGTCGATGATGTGATGAAGACTGGCGAAACCGAGCGGGCCCTAGTCAACCTTGTAGCCAAGTCGAGAGCCGATGTGGCAGGAGTATTCATCCTCATTGGAATTGGAAACGCTTGGAAGAAAAATCTTCAAGATTTAACTAACTTCCCTGTCGAAGTAGTCTTGAATGTCAAACCAAAAAAGTAAAGAAGACTCTCGGGCAATCCATCCCGTTGCTAATTGTTTTTTCGCGGAGTGATGGTAATGCGAACGGTGTGGTGGGAAAAGGGGAAGGTCATTCTCATAAACCAGAAGAAGCTCCCTGAAGAAGTAGTATACGTGGAGTGCGAGGACTATCATCGCGTCGCTGAATCCATCAAAACCCTGGAGATCAGGGGAGCACCCGCCATTGGAGTCGCTGCAGCCATGGCTCTGGCCTTAGCAGCGTACCAGAGTAACGCCACGTCTCGACATGCCTTACGCAAGGATTTGACTGAAGCCGCGGAGGTCATCAAAGCGACGAGGCCTACCGCGAGAAACCTGTTTTGGGCTGTTGAGAGGGTTTTACTTAAAGCTGAGTCCTTTGAGGGGGACGTGAGTGAAGCGGTGGAGGGCATTGTGACGGAAGCTGTTTTGATGGCGGAGGAAGACGTTGCGGCTAATAAAGCTATGGGCACCCATGGCGCGATGTTACTCGAGGACGGTGACGTGGTGGGCACGATCTGTAATGCTGGGCGCCTTGCAACCGCTGGAGAGTATGGCACCGCCCTTGGGGTGATTAAGGTGGCCCATGAACAGGGGAAGAAGATTTCAGTCATTGCCTTGGAAACCCGCCCCGTGCTTCAAGGAGCCCGCTTGACCGCCTTTGAGCTTATGCAAGATGGCATAGACGTCAAAGTGGTTTGTGATGGGGCTGTTGGATACCTGTTCTATAAGGGGATGATCGACAAGTTCATCTGTGGAGCGGACAGGATAGTCGTAGCCGATGACTGCTACGTCATCAATAAAGTCGGAACCCACACCGTCTCCCTAGTAGCCAAGCAGTATGGGGTGCCCTTCTACGTGGCTGCACCTCTCTCAACTTTTGACTTTCAGCACCGTTTAGGGGAGGTCGAAATTGAGGAGAGGGACTCCCGAGAAGTGACGAACATTGGGAAGCGGCGAATCGTGCCCCACGGCGTCTCAGTGCTCAATCCTGCCTTTGACATCACGCCCCCCGAATTCGTCAACGCCATCATAACTGAAAAGGGAGTGATTCAACCTCCCTTCAAGACGAATCTCAAGCACGTCGTGCCATAGACCCAGCAAGTCAACTGGCTACCTCTTTAAAAACAAACCACAGCGAATCTGTGGACGCCAAAGCCTCCAACGCTTTCCACCGATAACTTTTGGGGATTGTGCAGAGGCTGAATAGTTTAAACTCACTTACACCTTTCCATAAGGTAGTATGTTGACCTGCAATTTGTTCTGATTAGAGCAGACTACGTCCAGGTTTAACATGCCTTATTGACTGAGACGAAGGGAGAACGGGAGTAATGAATGTACTCGCTGGGAAAGAAATTATCCGACAAAGGCTTGGCAAGACATTAAATAGCTTGAATTAAAATAATAAAGAACAAGGAAGGTCAATAGGAGGTAAAAAGGGTGAAGATTACCGACGTTAAAACGTATCTGGTTGGGGTTCCCAATCGATCGTGGAACTGGCTGTTTTTAAAGCTGTCCACCGATGAAGGAATAGAAGGGGTGGGTGAATGCACGAATTGGGCTTTCAGAGACGATACGATGATCCAGTTAATCAGAGAACTGGGAGAGCACTTCGTTCTGGGCTGGGACCCCTTCAAAGTTGAGCTCCTCTGGCAGCGTATTTACGCGGGTATACACGATTTTCATCACTCGGGGATGATCGAGACGCCGGTGCTCAGCGCGTTCGAGATGGCCTGTTGGGACATTGTGGGGAAATACCTCAAGCAACCGATCTACAATCTTCTTGGTGGCCCGTACTGGGATCGTCTTCGCGCGTACTCGGGCCTGAGCGCCCAAGGCACACCCCAAGATGTGGCGAAACGCGCGGTCACCCTTGTAGATCAAGGCTTCACGTGCTTCAAGTTTGACCCCTTAGGTGGGATATTTGACATCAGTCCAAGAGACATGTCGTTAAAGACCCTGCAATTCACCGAGGATTGTGTTCGGGAGATACGGGACAGTGTTGGAAACGACGCCGATATCGGGTTGGGGACGCATGGGGAGTGTACGACGCATGCCGCGATCAGGGTGGCGAAGCGTATTGAACGGTACGACGTAGCGTTCTTCGAAGAGCCAGTGCCCCCGGAGAACGTTGATGAGATGGCTCGGGTGGCAGCGCATACCAGCATACCCATAGCAACGGGTGAAAGGTTACTTACCAAGTACGAGTTTCTGGAAGTACTCCAGAAGCAGGCAGCGCAGATCTTACAGCTTGACGTAAGCCACTGCGGCGGAATCATGGAAGCCAAAAAAATTGCAGCGATGGCCGAAGGCTATTACGCGCAGATCGCGCCACACATGCCCTATGGCCCCGTCAGTGGCGCCGCAGCCGTGCAGGTGGACATGACCTGCCCGAACTTCATCTTTCAAGAGGGGGGTGCATGGACCGGATTTCGACAGGAGATTGCCAAGGAACTCCCGGTCAAATACGAAAAGGGATATCTCATCCCCTTGGGAAAGCCAGGTCTTGGCGTAGAACTTGATGAAGAGGTCTGCGCAAGGAACCCGCCGCATAAAGACAGCTATGCTGAAGC
>JAOZHB010000087.1 GCA_026015035.1 Candidatus Bathyarchaeota archaeon
AGTGGAAAGCAAAATAGAAAGTAAAACGGGAGAAACCTGGTACTCGGATAAGAAAGGAGAGGCTGAAGCTAAAGCAAAAGAGATGGTACGAAATAGAGGCTATGGGTATTCATCTTGTAAAATCTGTAATCCGTAACTCTAAAAAGACGCTATGGTAATACTTTGAAATTAGACTTATCATAAATTCTCTTCAATCGTTCTGGGCTGTTGTCTGTGTGCTAGCTAACTAACTGCATGTATAGCCTTATTCGTACTTATTTGTCTATAGATACTTTGGATAGTCATATTGTTAATACCTATTGATTTAAGCAATTGTTCTAAACCAAAATCATGTACTACATAATTTGCTCTTTCTTTACAAACATACACTGTCGCTTCTAACTTCCTTGTTTCGGCATTACACTCTGGACATTTAATCATTCAACCCCCTCCTAATGCCTTTTGATTAATATTTTACCACGCAAGAAATTTAAATAGCTAGCTATTCAAAAATGTCCTCATGAGCAGGAAACAGACTAAGCATAGCCCAAAAGATCTCAGAAAAAAAGGAGAACGCTAGCTAACTAACGTGCTAGTTAGATATTGCTCTTTTAATTTTTTCTACATGTTCAGTTAATGAAATGAATCTATCAGCAGATAATCTAGCTAGCTAGTTGCTTGGTGAATAAGCTAACAAACAATATTTCTCAGTCTAGACGCATCAAAAACTTTATTATTAAAAGAATTTTATTTATCGGAAATTGCATTTAAACAAAAAGAAATTATGATTATCTAAAGTTGTCTATCTAGTAGCGGAGGTTATCTACTCAACGAAGTGGCTAGATGTTTCGAGCGAGCGTACGTTGATACGTCAATGGTAGTGGTATTACAGAAAAAATGTTGTGAAGCATGATGGCGAGGTTTCCTCGAGCGTTTTATCTGGTGACGGGTTTAGCCACCATGACCTTCATTGCATCCACCCTCATCCAACCCTTCTTCAGCCTCTACATAGCAGAGAAGGGGTCCTCACCCGTCGAGCTGGGCTTGATAATTTCTCTGATGTCCTATACAACGCTGGTTACTCGGCTGCCTCTCGGGCTAGCTACCAGTAGGATAGGGATATGGTGGGTGGTTCCCCTCGCCCTCCTCGGTCAATCATCGTCCTATATACTCTACAGCTTCGTGTCAGATCCCACGTACTTCTATCCCATAAGAATCTTCCACGCCATCTCGTTGGCGTTGCTTAATCCCACTCTCATGGCGCTTGCTTCAACGATTTCTCCGGAGGGAAGGAAGGGTGAGGCGTTTGGCATCTACTTAACCTCGGTTGGTCTGGCCATGATGGGAGGCCCCCTCATCTGTAGTTTCCTTCTCTCATACGTTGACTACCAAACAATTCTACGATTGTCCGCGATTATTCCGTTAATCGTGTTTCCCGTCTACCTCTTCATTATGAGGGACGAAACGTTAGGCCCTCAATTATCCAAAACCAATAGACGCGAACGGGTCTTTAAACCCTCTTGGCGTAGTTTGAAGAAGATAATAACCGTTAAACCCGTTCAAGCGCTTACTTATGGCAGATTCACCTTCGCCGTAATGATGTCAATCATGGGAACGCTCTACCCAATCTACGCCGTCAACTCCCTCAACATAGATCCCGCAGTGTACGCGTTCTTTTTTACCCTAAGAGGTCTCGCCAACACGCTGGCACGTCTACCCACTGGAAGACTTTCGGATATGATCGGTAGAAAGAAACCCCTCATCACCTCCTTCACCTTGCTCACAGCGGTATTAATTCTTTTGTCAAGAGAGGTGAACCCCGTTACGATAGGTTTTGTGATGTTTCTCTATGGCGTGGCACATGGGATGCGAGCGGTGAGTGAGTGGTCTTTCCTAGGAGATGTGGTGCCGAGTGAGAATATGAGCATAAGTAACTTCTACTTCTCGAGCGTCTTTGACCTGGGCTCAGCGTTAGGTGCGACCTTCGCTGGCTCAGCCACCATTATGATGTCTACACCCGATATTTTGAGAGTGGCCTCAATTGTCGTAGCTTCAAGCATCTTCGTTATTGCCTTTACCAAGACTTCTCCAAAAAGATAGTTAGCTTTTACAAGCACGCTCTCTTGACTTAGCAAAACCTGCATTTGTAATGTAAACAGGTCTCATTATTTTTAGAAATTATGCAATAAAAAAAGTCAAAAATAGCCAGCCTCTTCTTAATATGGATGAAAAGGATTATGAGTTGGCGAGTAGCTAGCGAGTCGGTGTATTGTGAGAGGAAGGGGGTGGTTTGAAGGTAATGACGCGTGAAGAAGATGCGTTTGGTCAGGAAATATGGGCTCATTACCAGGGCCAAAGTAGTTTCGAGGTCATCGAGCGGGATGACGGCTATTTTGATGTCTCTTCAGGTGCGAGGCTTTATTTTTCGAGTCATGACGACTGGCCTCCTCATGAGCAGAAGGCGATGGAACGTGTTAAAGGCCGGGTGTTAGATATTGGATGTGGAGCGGGTAGACATTCATTGCATTTGCAGGAGAAGGGCTTCGATGTCCTCGGGATCGATGTTTCACCCCTTGCCATCAAGGTATGTCGACTCAGAGGATTAAAGAAAGCAGAGGTCATGTCCATCGATCAAGTGACGTTCAAGTCGAACTCCTTTGACACCATCATTATGATGGGAAATAACTTTGGGTTATTTGGTGGCTTGAAGAAGGCTAGGAGGCTTCTCAAGCGATTTCATACAATGACGTCCCAAGACGCGTTAATTATCGCGGAGACCCGTGATCCGTACCGGACGGACAACCCTGACCACCTGGAGTATCAGGAATATAATCGGAATAGGGGTAGAATGAGTGGCCAACTTCGCTTGAGAATACGATTCAAGCGATATGTGACACCGTGGTTTAACTACCTACTCGTTTCGAAGGAAGAACTGCAGGAGATACTGGACGGGACGGGATGGAAGGTTCAGGGTTATCTGGATGGGGGAAATTCCATCTACGTGGCATTGATGGAAAAGAGATGAGTGAGGCTGGCGAGGGAGGAATGATGAGAGACCCAATTTATTGTATGAGTTTGTCGATGTCTACGTTTAATTCCTTGGCTGTCTCCATAATGTTTTTCCATGCCCCGTCAGGTACCTCAATGCCCTTCGTACTTCGGGTCTTCATGACCTCCATTTCCGGTTCACCTGGGGTCAAAACGGACTTGACACCGGACGCGGGTTTAGACGATTTGACGTGTTTAATGACTTCATCCATCCTCTTCGTAAAATCTGTCACTGGGATAAAGTCCTTGATGTTGAATGCGAGAAACAGGTCTCCCATCATTGTTTTGTCAAGAGTGCCGGAGAGGATTCCTCCCAGCATCGCCATGACACCCAGAGCCGTTGCTTTATGACCTGCCTTTCCGCCAAACGGCAGAATCGCGCCTCCATCATAAAGGTCCTTGGGGTTACGGCTTGGTCTGCCCTCTTTGTCAATGATCCATCCATCGGGCACGTCTTCTTCGCGATGCAATTTATTTCTGACTTTGCCTTCCGCGACAACCGACGTCGCGAAATCCATGATAAAGGGTATTTGTTCGCTGGTTGGTATCGCCAGACAGATAGGATTAGTCGAAAGTCGTCCCTCAATCCCTCCGAATGGGGCTACAATGCCCCCGAATCCACCGTGCAGCGTAAGCCCGATCATCCCTCGATTCATAGCCATGGCGGAGTAGTCGGAAAGTCGGCCAATGTGACCCAAGCTATACACGACTACGCAGCCAAGAGTATGCTTTTCAGCCTTCTCAATCGCTATCTCCATGCATTTCGTGGCGACGACTTGACCAATACCATTATTACCGTTTACCACGGCAGATGTGGGGGTCTCTCGCACGACTTCGATATCCACGTCGGGTTTCATTCTGCCGTTCTTAATCGCTCTCACGTAATATGGTACTCGCATAATCCCATGAGAGTCATGTCCAACCAGATTGGCATCCACCAGGTACCCTGTAACTAAACGGGCCGATTCGTCGGGCACGCCAGCAGCCTTGAGCAGAGCGACGCCAACACTCGTAAGTTGACGATCCATTAAAGTTATCATATCATCCACCAAACCACAATTCAACTAACATCATTATAAATTTTTATGAAATCAGGTTCAAGACAGCTTAGTCATCGCGAAAGGGTAGAGAGTAGAAAAAACGGTTCTGCAAACGTATTGATTAATTCATAGCTCTAGACTGCGTCGTTCCTCTATCTAAGCTATCGAGTAGGCTTTCCCTACTAAATTAGCTAGCTAATAACGAACTAGCGACAACTCTTAATCCAACACACTTCCTCATGCGACATGACAATCCCTCTGGATAAGGAGCTGTAGTTCGCCGCTTCACATTGTGACCCAAAAAGGTGGCGTGCACTACATAATATTAATATATCAAACTCAATCTAATCCCTCAACTTGTTGTAGGTGTCTGCTTCGATTGACGTTTATCGATGACTTCAAAGAGTTCTGGCGAAGGCAACCAAAAAACTTCAAGGTGCTTATGGGTAGGGACCTTCTACATCGACTCATGGGGGATGCTGGGCAATACTGGGAACTCTTCATCAGTCGTTTGGGGGCGACCACGGTGGAAATCGGACTGATCCGCAGCATCAGTAGCGCCGTAAACATGCTTCTCGCAATCCCTTCTGGTTGGCTGACCGATCGCACTCCACGGATGAAGCGGCTGTATCTTGTTGGCAGAGCAATGTATTTTCCTACTATGTTGATGCGTTACCTCGCGACTACATGGCCCTTCTGTCTTCTCATTAACGTATGGGAGACGATTTGTATGAGAGTTTTAGGACCTGCCTCCCAGATCCTTTTTATCGGCTCCCTTCGGAACGAGGATCGCGTTAAAGGATTGTCGTTACATCGGACAATAACGTCCGTTGCGGGCATCCTCAGTCCCATGATCGTTGCCTTCGTCATCAACTATTTTGGTGGTTTAGAATCAGCGGACAGCATACGACCCCTCTTCCTCCTTCAATTCGCAATTTGGATAAGTACGTCCATCCTCTTATTGACCCAGTTGCAGGAGGTTACCTTCAACAGACAGAGCCGTGAAACCGGCTTCCTAAACCATTTCTTCGGCTTGTTCAAAGAGATGCCTGTACTGAGGTTGCTCCTCCTCAGACGATGTGTGATGATGTTCATTAATCAACTACGGATGCCGTTTAACAGCATCTACATGGTTGATGTGAAAGGCGCGAATGAGTTTATCTTGGGTTGGCGAGGAACCGTCTCAACCGCTCTGATGGTCTGCCTTTCGATACCCGTTGGTCGCTTAGCAGAGAGATTTGGGGGGAGACGGGTAGCCTACTTCGGTCGAGTCTGTCGGTGGATATCGTATGCAATCTTCATTTTCACCCCACCGACCCATCCTGAGTACCTGATTATAGCCAGCTTCTTCGATGGCTTATTTATGACCTTGTTCATCGGTTGGCAGGCATTTGACCAAGAATTGGTGCCCTTAGAATCGCGGGGACGATTCTCAGGAGTGACTATGCTCTTAAATGGATTGATTGGAGTCGTCGCTCCGATTTTAGGAGGTTTCATCTGGCAAATCCATCCCGACTACATCTGGTGGATATGCATTCTAGGCGATGCTTTCCTCAGTCTCCCTTTAATGATTATGATAGGACGCAAGGCATCGAAAAACGAGGAATGATAAGTAGCTTATATAGACCTTCGAAGGAGTCCTCGAACCAGGTCACCCAGTAACACCAGCCGCCATCGAAGACCCATATGTCATACATGAACTGGCTAGCTCGAAGACGTTTTCAACATTCTTCAATCTAAGTTAGCTTAGCGATCAAACCTCTTCTAGCTAGTTTCTGTAGTGTTTGAGGTCATTAAACGCGTGGCTGGCTTTTTGTTTCTACAATAATATTATAAATACATGCTATGAAAAATGGTAAGAGGTAATTAACCTCTTGAGGAAGTGTGGCTGACATGGGAGATGATGCGTATGAGCTATTGGCTGAAGCTCTAGATCGTTTACCGAATGGGTTTCCCCGCACCAAGTCTGGCATCGAGATCGAGATATTGAAACGAATTTTTTCCCACGAAGAAGCATACATAGCCAGTAATATGGGACGGAAACATGAACGATTTGACGTTATCGCTAAACGTGCCCAACACTCGACAGAGCAGGTTAAGGCGCAGTTGATAGCGATGGGGAAGCGAGGACTCGTAGAATCCGATAGCAGTAAGGAGGCATTCCGGTTACAACCCTGGGTCGTAGGAATCTATGAAGCGCAATTAGATCAGATGGATCACTCCTTCGCCCATCTCGTCGAAGAGTACTTCGCTCAGGGTGGAACTGAAGGGATTATGAAGCCCTTCCCCGCGTTGCATCGCGTGGTACCCGCCCAGAGCGCAGCGAAATCTGAGTGGATTCTTCCCTACGATGACGTAAAAGCGATGTTGGAATCCAGTAGCGTGTTTAATGTACGGAAATGTATCTGCCGCGTCCAACAAGACTTCATCGGTCGACGCTGCGATTTTCCGTTGGAGATCTGCTTCAACTTTTCAGCTTATGAGCGTCCTCAACGTCCTGGCGACATCTCAAAGGAAGAGGCCTTGGCGCTTTTAGATAAAGCAGAAGAGATCGGACTCGTGCATACGGTCAGTAACGTGGTGACGGGCGTGCATTACGTATGCAACTGCTGTAGCTGCTGCTGTGGCATATTACGCGGCGTCAGGGATTGGGGTATCGAGCAGTCAGTCGCCCACAGTAACTACTACACGACCATCGATTCAGAGGTCTGCACAGGATGCGGCATCTGCATGAACCGCTGCCAAATGAACGCCATAACCGTCAACAACAGCGTCGCCACAGTCAACCAAAAACAATGCATTGGCTGCGGCCTCTGCGTCACAGGATGTCCCACTGGCGCTGCACAACTCCACTTAAAAGCCGAGGACGAGATCGTACATCCTCCCATGGACTTCGAGACATGGGAACAGGAAAGATTACGCAGTCGCGACATCAAAGAAGCTAGCTAAACTGACTCGCTAACTAATTAGGAACTTAGGAAGGGTGTTTAACCAAGTCGAATCTCCTCTAAGATATCATCTTGTACTAATTAGTATTAACTGGCTAGTTGGAACCCCGTTTTTCACACATCACTCAAATGAAGGCGGATATCACTTCTTTGGAGAATGTTCTAGTTAGTTCTAGGTAGTGATCTGGGTTGAAGCTAAAAGGGTAACTGCGATCAGGGGAGTCATCCCCAATGAAAGCAATATAATAGTTGCATCCAGCTTCACGATACGCCTCAACTAATTGTGCATTGTCTGTTACGCCTCCTTGCATTCCGAAGGTGAATGTGTCTGGATTTCTACTATATTGTTGAAGATAGCCTCGAAGGGTAACCATTCGTCGGCGGTAGTTCTTCGCCGTCAAGTCTCCAGAGTTGGTCCATCTCCAGTTATTAGGCATCCATCCATCAAAGTATTTCGCTGTCATCTTAAGCATGTAATCTCCTGAGCCGCCTGACCAGATCGGTGGATGAGGCTTCTGAAGGGGTTTGGGCTCAAGGACGGCGTCCTTTACCGAGTAGTACTTACCCTTAAAGGACACTTTGTCCTCAGTCCAGAGCTTCCGGATCAATCTAACGCCCTCGATAGTTCTGCCAACCCGTTCTGAAGGAGTATGCCACTCCTGGTCTGGAGCGTAGGTGTAAAACTCTTCAGGATGCCACCCCGCACCAAACCCCGGTATCATCCGACCATTAGATAGGTGGTCAAGGTGGGCGATTATCTTAGCCAGTTGAGGTGGAACGTATCGGGGAAGAGGACTCACGATGGTGCCCAGCATTATTTTTTCGGTCTTCGCAGCAATGTAGGCGAGGGTTGTGAAGGGCTCAGCGCATTCACTGGATCGAGGGAGATTAAAGTGATCGGGAATAAAGAATCCATCGTACCCGAGTTCTTCTGAAAGCGTCGCGACATCTATGAAGAGGCTTAAGGGAAAGTTCTTGGCTTTAGGGAAGATCCCTGAAATATTTATTCCAAACTTCATCTTCTTTCACCGTTGATATAGTCTGATGAACTGGATTAAATTGCGTATTCACTAATATATGCTATTGTTTTTCTATGAGTTAACGTTAAAGCTTGCCAGTGGACTCAAGAAATAAAACTAATATAACGCATGACCTCTGTAATTTCTTCTTTACTGGACATCTAAGTACGGTGGCATACATGATATGTAAATATTGTGACCTGATTCACTCAAGTGATGAAACGTATCCCCTCCGAGATGCGTGTTTTGATTTGACAAGTGACTTTCCAAGATGTGAGTGGCATTGGCGATTCATTTGTGATGTTTGCGGGAAGCCAAGACATTTTAATGGAATCATGTGGTGTGATGAGAGTGAAAAGTTCATCTGTATATCTTGCGGTGAAGGAAATCAATTTATTGAGGACGCCTTTTGGCAGTGGCAGGGGTACTATGCCATCAGATGCTCCCAATGCAATGAACGGCATCCCTCTCTAGATAGATTAGAGTACAATGGAAGTCATCCTTGGCAAGTACATCCCCAATGGCTGAGAGAAAAACGGGGACTGAGTGCCGAACAAGAGATCACCTTAGCGTATACAAGTCGACATTTCCTTTCAAAAGATCTTGACATAAGCGACCACGTGGTTGGTGCGGCGTGGGATCGATTTGCCGATGAATGGGACAAACGTTACACGGATTTGGGCGATAGGAATCGGCAATACATAATCGATCCCTCGCTTCTCAAGATTCTTGGACGCGTAACTGGTCAACGAATTTTGGACGCAGGTTGCGGAAACGGATACCTGTGTCGGCTATTGTCCACGAAAGGCGCGAAAATGACGGGCGTAGATGTATCAAAAAGATTTATTGAAATCGCTGAAGCGAAGGAGAAACACCAACCCTTGAACATTCAGTATCATGTTGGTAGCTTATGCAAGCTCTCAATGTTCGCTGATGAAACCTTTGACGCCACAATATCCAACATTGTTCTCAGTGACCTTCAGGACCTGAATCAAGCCTTTCAAGAACTGCATAGGGTGCTAAAAAAAGGAGGAAAACTCGTGTTTTCAATTATGCACCCGTGTTTTACAAGTCCATCCGTAAAAGGATGGGTAAAAAAACCCGTGGACAGTAATCGACGGGAGGATTGGCTGTATTGGAAAGTTGATCAGTACTTTGATCAAAGTGTTGAAGAATGGCGAATGTATGAGAATTCCCCAGTATACGGCTTCCACAGACCTCTCTCAGACTATATCACCCTTCTCATACGTAACGGGTTCAACATCACGGATTTTGAAGAACCAGTACCAAAGAAAAAAGACATCGACGAGCACTATAGAGAACTCAATGATGGTGATCGAATAGCTTGGTTCCTCGTCATAGGCGCTAAAAAAGCTAACTAGCTATTTAGAGTTGACGAGTTACTATAAGAAAATACTTGAAAAGTGTAAGTTATTAGATATAGCTAGCAAGCTATCCATCAACTCATACACACCTGTAGTCCTATTTGGGTTGGGAGATGTTTTTTAAGGAGGCGTGCAAGCCTTTTTTCGGTAGCGGTAGGGTGATAGGCATATTGACTGGATTCTGGATTCTCATAATTATTATTTTGATTGCTGTACTCTTCTTATTTGTGCCGACTCTCATCGGTGCGCCGTGGGTTCCGACGCGGATGGACAATGTACGAAAGATGCTGTCGATGGCAGAGGTAAAAAACGGTGATATAGTGTATGACCTTGGTTCTGGAGATGGTAGGATCATAATAACTGCTGCCAAAGAGTTTCACGCTAGATCCGTTGGGGTAGAAGCGAATCCTCTTTGGATTATATGGACAAGATGGAGGACAAGAATTTTACAATTGAGGGGGCATGTGGAAGTTGTCTGGGGTAACTTTTTTAGTAAGGATCTCAGCGAGGCTGATGTCGTGACCCTTTACCTGTTACAGGGAACGAACGACAAGTTGAAACACAAACTTGAAGCGGAGTTAAAGCCGGGAGTTCGAGTGGTTTCCCACTACTTTACCTTCCAAGGTTGGAAACCATTAAATGCCGATTTTAAAGCTCAAATATACCTCTACGAGATTGGAAATCACAAATACTCCACATGACGTGCATATAGCTAGCTAACTCCCTTGTTTTCTCTTTGTTTCACGACAAAATGTAAAAAATTTTTTCGTAGCTAGCTTGCCCTTTACGAGTCAAAAATAGCGCGCGCGCCAAAGAAAGCATCTAAAGGATTCGTATATATGTGTTCAGCGTCAAATCCGGAGTTCTCAGAATTTACGAGGTGCTTATCTCTTCCACGGTTCGATTGAGCGTCACCTCCGCGATGTCTCGACTGTACTCCATCATTTTCCTGGCGTTGTCGAGTATTAATCGTAGAACGGAAGTCACGTTAGGATCCATCGTCTTTGATAACATCAGATTGACGGCTTCTTTTTCAAGTTCCAGGCCAGTCGACATGAAGAGAGATATGATCCCATCTGCAATCTGATAATCCCGTTTGAACAACGCCTTCAAAGAGTCTTCAAGTAGACGACGGCAGAAGGAGGTGAATTCGAGAACACCAGCATATACTTCTTCATCAAGGGGATCGCGTAAGTACAACAGTTCTTGGTCAATCATCTGTTTGAGTGCCAAGATGTTCTTCGCCGTACCCACGGCGTTATCACCAATGTTCTCAATGTTTTTCGTCACGATGCGATAGCCAAGAAATTCTTTAGATGAACTGAAGCCCATTTCTCGGTACATGTTGCGTTCAATGCCATACTTGAGTTGGCGGACAACATAGAGGTTTAAACGATCTAGATCGCTGTCAGAAGCTACGACGTCGTTGAGCAGAGTTTCATCAAAGTTCGTTAAAGCGGAGACCGCGTTTCTGTCCATAATGGTAGCTATTGCGAGCATCCTTCGGATTGCGTTCTCAATGGGGAACTCGGGATGGCTTATGAGAACTTGGATGCTGATTTCGTTGGGCGTCTCGGAAATGATCTCTGAACCTAAGAGCGTCCTCACTGTATGTGTAATAGTGTTTTTCTGTTGAGGTGTAAGTTCCCCTGCTTGAAAGCGAATCCGAATCACGTTCGCACTGACAACATAGAGTGACTTGAGTCTGCGCTCAATCGATTGAGGCTCGTCTTTCTGCGTGATACATACCGTAAATTCGTTAAGAGTCGATTTCGTCTCCGAGCGTTGTTCTAAGACATTCCTCGGAACCAGCAGAAGTGATGAATCCTCTTGGATTTTGAACGCCAGTTGACTTCCTTTCTTCAAGTCCGAGTCTAACACCCATTCCTTGGGTAAGGATACGATGTATGATCCCCGACCAGTTCGCT
This sequence comes from Candidatus Bathyarchaeota archaeon, assembly GCA_026015035.1. GTDB lineage: Archaea > Thermoproteota > Bathyarchaeia > RBG-16-48-13 > DAOVBJ01. Next base: position 11,348 of record JAOZHB010000087.1, read on the forward strand.
GGATTCTTCGATAGCCTAAGTCTTTCTCCATCACAGATACCACCATTTATATGTTTCATTTATTCCATTTATATGTTTCATTTATTTTATAGTATTCATTATGTTACACATAAGTCGTTTTCAATACAGTTATATAAATCATACAAGGAATGCGTTGCAGTTTACTTAGCTTTGGACAGTGATAGACATGAGTGAAAAATTAAATCCTTGGGAGTCTCAGTTAACTAACCTTAAGAAAGTTTCTGACATTATGAATCTTGACCCCTCGGTCTACGAAGTGGTAAGCAAGCCCATGCGGATTCTGCAAGTCTCCTTACCGATTAGGATGGATGACGGCTCCATCAAGAGCTTTGAGGGCTTTCGGATCCACCATAATACTGCTCGTGGGCCCTGTAAGGGAGGCATTCGCTATTTCCCAAGTCTTGAGCTAGATACAGAAAAAGCCCTCGGTGCATGGATGACGTGGAAGAACGCGGTGGTCAACCTCCCCTATGGAGGCGCTAAAGGAGGCATAAACTGTGACCCCAAAAAACTGTCCCAAGGCGAACTGGAACGACTTACCCGGGCCTACGCCGCTGCCATAGCGGATTTTGTAGGCATCGACCTAGACATACCAGCACCAGACGTAGGAACAACTTCCCAGATCATGGCGTGGTTCGCAGACGAATATTATAAAATAAGTCGACGAATCCTCCCGGGAGTAATAACCGCGAAACCAATCGGATTAGGAGGTTCCCTGGGAAGGACCGCAGCAACCGGACGAGGCTGCTACTTCACAGCAGTTGAAGCATCTAGAACTTATGACATCCCCATTAAGGGTGCATCAGTCTCCGTTCAAGGCTACGGCAACGCCGCTTACTACTCAGCATTGAACTTTCATCAAGCCGGCGCGAAACTCGTCGCTGCCAGCGACACAAGAGGCGGCGTATACAATAAGAATGGTATCGATCCCGTGAAGCTCGTGGAGCACAAGGCGAAGACGCGAAGTGTAGTCGGGTTTCCAGGGTGTGAAACATTTAGCTCAACGGACCCTTTAACAGTTGACTGTGATATCCTTGTTCCCGCTGCGTTAGAGAACATGATCACCCTCGAAAACGTCGATGACGTGAAAGCGAAGCTTATCGTGGAAGCCGCGAATGGGCCGACGACCCCCGGTGCTGACAGGGTCTTAGATGAAAAAAGAATCATCTGTCTTCCCGATATCCTGGCTAACGCTGGTGGAGTCACGGTGAGCTACTTTGAGTGGGTTCAAAACCGGATGGGCTACTATTGGACCGAGGAAGAGGTCGATCAACGCCTCGAAAAAGTGATGAAAACCGCGTTCAAGGACGTATACGATTACTCAAAGAAGTATGATGTGAACCTGAGGTACGGTGCATATGCCCTCGCATTAGACCGAGTCGCCGAAGCAATGCGCCTACGCGGCTGGATCTGAATACGAACAAGCAGATCACAAGCTAGCTATTGATCTCACCCTTTCAATATACATGTAGGTTTGAACTGGCTAATACTCATAGTACTGGTTCTCTGTCAAAGTTAGTTGGCCGGGCTTATAGTAGGAGCTTCCATACGTTGTAATCCCGCTGTTGTGTTAGGTGGCGTCTAACTAGCTACTCATGATTCCATGGTAGAAGCTTTTGCGTACATCCAATCTCACATACTTTAATCCTCGTTCTCCCCCAAATATCTTATGACGGGTGTCAATGGCTTTAATTGGAAGGAGAATTCAATACCCTCATCTGGCTAATAGGCTCTGGGTTACCACTCAATAAATATAAAAAATGGGAAAAAGGTATAATCGTACACGTAGTTAGTTTGGAGGGATACGAGGTGATAGATTCACAGAAATTAAAGACGCTTTTCATAGATTTCTTCAGGGAAAAGAATCACAGTGTTATTTCAAATGCTTCGTTGGTTCCAGAAGGCGATCCTACAGTTCTGTTCACCCCTGCGGGAATGCATCCCCTCGTGCCCTTTCTATTGGGTCAACCGCATCCGCTGGGGAAGAGGCTTGTGAATGTTCAGAAGTGCTTGCGAACAGATGACATCGATGAAGTTGGTGACGACACGCATCTGACGTTCTTTGAGATGCTGGGAAACTGGTCTCTCGGTGATTATTTCAAGAAAGAATCTATTGCGTGGAGTCTTGAATTTCTCACAGACCGCAGATGGCTTTCCTTACCGAAGGAGAGATTATACATTACGGTTTTCGCTGGTGATGAGGGTGCACCGAGAGACGTTGAGACAGCCAGGATCTGGATGGATTTGGGGATACCGAAAGAAAGAATCTTCTTTTTGGGTAAAAAAGATAATTGGTGGGGCCCCTCAGGAGCCACGGGGCCATGTGGGCCAGACACCGAAATCTTCTACGACACGGGGAAAGATCCATGTACTGAGAACTGTAAACCAGGCTGCTCATGCGGTAAATATTTTGAGATTTGGAACAACGTGTTTATGGAATATAATAAAACTGCAAGCGGAAAATTTGAGCTTCTCGAGCAGAAGAATGTTGACACGGGGATGGGTGTTGAACGAACAGTTGCAGCTTTGCAGGGAATGAGGAGCGTATATGAGGTTGAGACCTTCAAACCAATAGTTGAGAAAATAGTTGACGCTGCAGTGACAGCGGACCCTGCCGAACGATCGTTGAGAATCATAACAGACCACATTCGAGCAGCAACGTTCATTCTTGGGGACGAAAATCCAATTGTACCAAGCAATGTGGAGCAGGGTTATGTGCTTCGCAGACTGATAAGACGAGTGATAAGACACGGCAAAATACTGGGCATTGAATCGGAGTTCTTGAGCGTCCTCGCAAACATTGTGATAGATCTGAATCAAGAGGAATACCCTATTCTGCTGAAAAAAAGAGATCTTGTGTTAAACGAATTACGCAAAGAAGAAGCGAAGTTCAGGAATACCTTGGAAAAAGGTCTGCGGAAATTTCAGCAAATGACAGGGGACAAACGAAAGATGAGTGGAAAGGATGCTTTCTTACTCTACCAGAGCTTCGGCTTCCCGTTAGAGATGACTAGAGAGCTGGCCCAGGAAAAGGGGATTTCTGTTGATGAGGAGGGATTCACAAAGGAGTTTGAAAGACATCAGTTGCTCTCGCGAGCAGGTGCAACCAAAAGATTCAAGGGAGGACTCAGCGATGCGTCAGAAAGGACAATGAAACTACATACAGCTACACATCTTTTAAACGAGGCATTACGGAGAGTGCTTGAAAAGGAAGACATCGTACAGAAAGGTTCAAACATAACGCCCAAGCGACTCAGATTTGACTTCAACTTCGACAGAAAGCTTACAGACGATGAGTTGAAAAGAGTGGAAACGGTTGTGAATACGCAGATAAAGAGGTCCTTACCTGTTGAGATGCAAGAGATGTCTCTTGAAGAGGCAAAGACAAGAGTTGCTCAAGGGGTGTTCGAGCAGAAATATAGCGAGAAAGTCTTCGTCTACTTCATAGGAGATTTCTCGACAGAGATATGTGGGGGCCCCCATGTAAAGAACACTATAGAACTTGGCGAGTTCAAAATAATCAAAGAGGAGAGTGTGGCAGCAGGAATTCGAAGGATACGAGCAATACTAGAATGACCCATGGCTAGCTATCCAGGGTCTTCTTTGTCATCTTCTTTTAACCTATGTCTTTATCTCTTCTAGTTTCTGAAAGCTATTAAGCTAGCCCTAAAATAATATAATTTAGTAGTGTATCACTTTATTCTCTTTCCGATTAGCTAGCTTTAGAGCAGGTATACAATTTTTATAGACAATTCAGGCAGAATGAGGATGGTTAGCTAGAAAAAAGACAATTCGTAAGGTATATAAGAAGAAAATAGTGAAATAAATCGATATATAAAGGTGTCTAACCAAATAGTGACGTCGAATTAATGGATGATAGGAAATTAATTTGTATAAGCGAAAAACGCGTTCCCGTTCATAATGGAGACATGATCTGTTTTTGAATGAGCTTCTAATTTTAGGGGGCATCATCTTAATCGGGTTTGTGGGGCGCATCGTCTTCAAGTATACAAAGGTTCCTGAGTCGCTTTTCATGATCTTGATCGGTCTAGCCATTGGACCGCTCTTTCATGTAGTCGATTCAACTGTCTTTGAAGACTATACCGCTCTGGTCGCAACGATCACGTTGATCTTGGTACTCTTAGACAGTGGCATAACGTTAAACATCTTCGACGCCAAGGAGTGCTTAGGCAGAGCACTCATATTCACCCTCCTCGTATTAGTGTTCAGCACGGTGTTAATCGGCGCGTTTTTCATGTATATCATGGGGTGGAATCCCCTTTACTCATTGTTAATGGGTGTAGTCAGTTCTGGAAGTACTACGATAGTGTTAGCGTTTCTGCTTCCTCGACTTAAGGTGCCGATGGTGATCCGAAACATTCTGTTTTTAGAGTCCGTCATCAATGACATCACTCTCATCACGGCAGCCGTGGTTCTTCTCCAGCTCATCGATATTGGGACACTCCAGTTCCAAGAGCTTCTCGTGGCTTTGTTCACCCCTTTTGCCATAGCCGTGGTGACGGGGGCGATCTTCGCCGTGTTATGGGTGAATATTCTATGGAAATTCTACAAAGGTGAAGAGTTAGCGTATGTTTTCACCGTGGGCATGTTGTTTACTCTGCACTCGCTCGTTGAACTTGTGGGTGGCAATGGGGCCATCGCTGTGCTAGTGTTAACCCTGTCTTTAGGAAATTTACAGCGGCTCTTAGGACTTTTCATTGAAAGAAGAGGCTCTCTGGGTCCTCTTACAGTCGACACCCGGTTTGTATTACACTTGCAAGAACGCTTCGGCGAGATAGTGAAGAGGATTAAAGAAACGCAAATAGCCTTCACCTTCCTTATCCAAAACTTCTTTTTTGTGTATCTGGGAATCATTTTCGATGTGAAAAAAGTCGATTACGTACTAATCGGAATGTGCGTGGTAATCCTAGCCCTCATGTTCATCAGTCGATATTTGAGTGCCAGAGTTCTTTCAGTATTTCAGCCTGAAGTTAAGCCCTACACCACCATTATGGCGTCCATGGTAGCACGTGGCTTCACTGCAACATTCGTTGCGTTATTACCGGCCACCAAGGGGATTGATGTGCCATTATTCAAGGAAATAGTGCTAGCCATGGTACTGTTCTCAACAATCGTCACCATCTTTGGATCGATCATCTACGAAAGGAAACCACGTACCGATAAGAATGATCAAGAGGCCTAGTACAAGAAGAGTGTATTAATCAGTTAAGGGAGACAGTAAAGTTAATGCCCCAACCCTTTTCCTTCCATATTCACGCGTAACAGATACGTATTCAAACACTCTCTTCGCCACACCATGTAAAATCACCCACCCAAAAAGGAACCCAGCGAATAAGGCAGTCACAAGTCTTAAACCACAGGTTCCCTAAAGTAAACTACGTTTTATTCAGCTGACTAACTACAGAAAGCTAGCTAGATGGCAGGGCGGAGACAACGAGAGGTTTCCCAACATAAGTAGTTTATTCAGTTCCGAAAGCGATCAGGGATTGTGGGAGGCGTCTTCCCTTACGTCGTATAATGCGAGTGTACGGGACTCAGAAAGTTCAGAAGCCCTTTTCTCGTACGCTTTCAACACAACACAACGTTCTCAGGCGTACAAACGTATTTGAAGCCTACGTCAATTAGGTTTCAAGTATCTTGATCGTTTTTGCGACTGCGGAGTGTTAATTAATGGTGTTTATGGTTTCGTGGCCTCGGACATCATGCTAGCTAGCTACCGAGGTATGATACTGTATAAGACCGCGCTTATGAGGGCAGTAACTGGAATGGTAAAAATCCACGTGACTACGAGGCGCCCTATGGTTCTTTTGTCGATTGTTCCGTCCCCTCGAGCAAAGGCTGAGCCAATTATGGCTCCTATGCCTACGATTGATGTTGAGACGGGAAGACCATAACCTACGTAGACGAAGGGAATCGTCATAAACAGATACACCACGAGCGCGTTCGTTATCTCAGCCGCCAAACCCGAAAGGGCGTCAATTCGCACGATTTTGAAGGCCACGGTCTCGATAACCCGGTGCCCCCACGTCAGCCCTCCCACAGCGATTCCTAACGCTCCAAACGCCGCCAGGATCACCATGGCGGTGTAGTCGGGAAGTCCTACTACGTCTTGAGTGACTGCTACATAGACGCCTGTGGCACTCCCTACGTCATTAGCGCCAAAACAGTAGGCCGAAAAGCAGAGGGATATGATAAGCGAAAGGGAAATAATGCGTTGACCCCGCGTGTTGTCTAAAAAGTTACTACATAGTCTGTGCAGTAGTTTACAAAGGGTGTACGATAATGTTATTGAGCAAATAGGGGACACCACCCACGATTCGAGTATGTTAATAAGTACGGTAGACTGAAAGGATCCGTAAACAACTAATGCGTATCCTATTACACTGCCCACGACCGTATATGTATTGGATATCTCTAGTCCTCTCCACGTACAGAACCCCGACCACAAACAAGCAGCTAAGCTGATCGTAATCGCGCCGATGGGATCGATTCGAGGAACGATGCCTCGCGATATGGTTTTAATGTTCATGTGTCCCTGTGTGATAGCGCCGACCGCGGCAAAAACCGAAAAAAGAAGGGTCGCTCGCTTCACAGATATTACTCCTGTACCTACAGGGATACTACAGGGTGAAGCTGCATCGTTGGCTCCCAAGTTCCATGCCATAAAGAAGGATAGTACCAAACCAAGTATTAACAGAACAGAATTTGCATCCAAGTATAAGACGCTCCTATGACAGAAAAAATGGTGGTTGAACTAGGGAGTGAAACGTATTAACGCAGTATGGCGATGCTTCGTATGACGTCGGCCACGTCCTCCGAGCGGTCCGCCACGTCTTCCATGTTCTCGATGGAGTTTAGGAGCATGAGCCACGGCCCCAAACTCCTGACACTCACCACCGGCTGCTTACAACTCAAGATCGCCTTCAACAGGCCCATACGGAACTCGTCGATGCTCTCCTCCAGGATCTCCACCTGGTTAGCGGCCTCGATGGCGGCTTCGGTGCCCACACTCAGCTTCTCGAACGCCACGCGGACACTGCGAACGATCTCGACGCACATGTCCGCCATCTCGCGGAGGCGGGCGCTGATCTGGTCGGTGAGGCACTTGGTGGACGCGAACCGCAGCTTCCGTCCTCCTGACTTGGCGTTCTCAGCGATGTCGTCCGCCGTCAACACGAGGCGGATGACCTCTTCCCGATCGATGGGGTGGAGGGGTCCGGTGGAAACGTCCCGGAGAATGCGGTGTTTGATGTCGTCCGCTGCGCGTTCGCTGTCAAACGCCTTCTTGTAGTGCTCTTCCAACGCGTTGAAGTCTTCGTTGCAGAAGGAGTTCACGACCCACTTCATCTCTTCAACTGTTTCAACTACTTTGTCGAGATGCGTTTTACAGAGTGCAAGAATTTCCTTCTCTTCACGCCGAGACAACCACATAATTATGTTTGAGTCTCTAAACATTTGATGATGCTCCCGTCTGGCGAAATTCATGACTTCATTATAATGGATAATATAGACATTCATACATTTTAGGTATATGTTTTTCGTAAGAATAATCGGTAAGGGTATATTGTGGCGAAAATAACGTGGTTGGACGCTGGAGACGTCTCCAGCAATGTCATGAATTGCAGCTCTATGGGGGCTTCATGCGTATAGAGGGTACCTTGTTTAGAGTTTGAAGTAAGTGAAGCTGACCTCTATCGACTTACCTTGCTTCATCGAACGTCGTTGTCGTCGTAGGGAATGGGGCTTCCAGTTATTTAGGAGGTGTGTTTTGCGTCGATGTTTATTCCGCCAGTTGTGGTTTGTAGTTGAGCTTCGAAGTTGCTGTCAGCAGGATAGTTGTCTGACTGGAGTTGGGTGTTGGTGCCGGAAAATCCGATTTGTCTGTCAATAGTGATGCCGCCTGTTGTGACGGCTGACTCGATATTGGCTCCAACAGCGCCTTGTAGATCGATGGTGAAGTCGACGCCGCCCGTTATGGCTGCAGCGTTGAGAGTCACGTCGTGTTGAAGGCGTGCATCCTGTTCAATATCCACGTCGACGCCCCCCGTCGTTGTGGTTACATTGACTTGCAAATCTTTTGTGGCTATCGCGTTGTTCCAATGGAGTTTGACGCCACCTGTGGTACTCGTTAGGGAGATGTCTCCAGAAAGGATGACTCCGACCGCTAGAGTTGCTTCAACGCCTCCTGTAGTCGTTTCAAGGCTTGTGGCGGCTAGAACGGTTCCCGATCGAGTGTCTACGACGATTCCTCCGACGCTTGTTTTTATGTTGAGGCTCGCATTGAGGGTGTAGTCGATCCGGAGGTTACAGGTCACGTTTAAATTGGTGAACGATAAGGGCCAGACAAGGTCAGCGACATCGAGTTCCGAGGTCACCGTCAACAGGTTGTCTACCACGGTTTTTTCAAAGGAAAGGTCATACAGGCTAGAGGGGGCAAAGGCTCCAACGTTTCCCTGTATAGACAGCTGCAGTGTTACCAAGTTATCCTCGAGGTCTTCGAAGGCGACATTGATGCGGGCCACGTCTGCAGTGAATTCGAGGTTTATCGTGTCAACGTCGGTCTGGTAGGAGACACTGCGTGACGCAGTAACATCCACTCCGCGAAAGGGAATAAAAGTGATGGCAACGATGATTGAAGTGCTCACCAAGAGGACTATTAGAACGATGGCTAGGGTGCTTAGGGGTCTTCTCGCGCCTCTCTCCAACCTACTTCGTTCCATTTTGGTCGCAGGTTGACGGATAGGAGTTCCACATGTCGGACAAAAGGCTACGTCTTCATCTACTTGGGCTCCACACTTCGAACAAAAGGGCATGTTCTCACCTAACAACTTAGTGTGGCATCAAGGTATAAAAGCGATTTCATGTCTGAAGTCAAACCGAGGAAACGGATAAGGGGGAAGAGTATAGCAAGTGAGTGAATGAAATTAAGCGGGAGAGCTGGGTAGCTTCAGAAGCGGTTTCACGTGATCTGTTGTATGACTTTTTCCGCGAAGAGCTTCGCTCCGTCTTTCCTCGGCTGGTCGAGAAATCGGAGGATGAAGTGTTTGACGTCTAGGTCGATGTAGGGAGTGACCTGATCCAACACCTGCTCCGGGGTTCCAGAGAAATGGGCTCGTCGTCCCCGCGCCGAAATTCTTTTGACCTCTTCTTCCGTCTCAGCGATGGCCACAAATCCCTCCAACGTCTTCGTAATCGAATCGTAGTCGCGTCCAACCTTTGTGCAGTGATCTCGAAGTACATCCATCTTATGTTTGACCATTTCGGGGGTGGTGGCGTGGGTGTTCCACCAATCGGCGTATCGGGCGACCACCCGCAGCGTCAGCTGTTCGCCACTGCCGCCAATCATTATCGGGGGGCGGGGGTCGGGTCTTGGATAGCACCTCGCCCCTCGGACTTTGAAGTATTGTCCATCGAAGTGCACCTCGTCCTCAGTCCACATCCGCTTAATGATCTGAACTGCCTCAGCTAACTGCCTGATCCTCTGGGAGGCGCTTGGAAAGTCATAGCCATACGCATTGTATTCTACTTCACTCCAGCCTGCGCCTATGCCCAAGACGAGTCTTCCGTCGGTGAGGGCGTTGAAGGTGGCGGCCATCTTGGCCAGAAGCATGGGGCTGCGGAAGGAGTTACATAGAACGCAGCTTCCGATGGTGAGGTCTTTAAACACTCCCGCCAGATAACTCATCACGGTCCAGCACTCCAAGGCATCGGCGTCTCCCCCTTGGCCTCTCACCCACGGCATGATGTGGTCGGAAACCCAAATAGTTTT
>JAOZHB010000093.1 GCA_026015035.1 Candidatus Bathyarchaeota archaeon
AATATGATGGTGAAAGAAAAGGACATCACTGTGATCGTGGGACCTAATGGAAGTGGGAAAAGTACCTTAATAAAAACCGTTATGGGAATTACCAAAGTCTACTCTGGAGAAGTCCTTTTTGATGGAAAAAATATAGCGGGATTACCACCCCACACCGTCACGAAGTTAGGCATCGCCTATTTACCCCAAGTAAGCAACGTCTTTGCTGAGCTCAAGGTCAAAGAAAATCTCCGCATGGCCTCATACATTCTGGATCGAGATCAAGTTCGGGAGCGGATTCCCGAAGCCTTGGAAAGTTATCCCATCCTAAAGGACGCCATGAATAAAAAAGCAGGTACATTAAGTGGCGGTCAACGACAAATGTTAGCCATGGCCATGGCGGTCATTCGAAGACCCAAAATCATGTTATTCGATGAGCCCACAGGGAGTCTGGCGCCAAAAATCGCGTTTGAAGTTTTAGATAAAATTGTGGAGTTACGAGATAACCACAACATTACAGTGGTCTTAATCGAGCAAAACGCGAAACGCGCCCTAGAACACGGGGATACCGCGCTTCTCCTCGTCAGCGGTAGAGTACAGTACGAGGGAGGAGCCACAGACCTTCTGAATCACCCAGACCTTGGAAAACTGTATCTCGGAATTAAAGAACTGTAGCTACATCCCTTCACGAAGGGGAGAAGCTACGGGAGTGGACACATCCGCAGAGATCATTGCTCCCGTTTCGTGACCGACCTTGTGGGAATGATCGTGTTGGTGTCCCGTACGCCTTTCAGTTTTCTGATTTTTTCCAAGACAAAGTTTGAAACGATTTCCTGGAAGGACCACAAAAAGGCTTGGCCGTAGACCTCGAATTCCAACACCGCAAGGACATCGTACTCGCCAACCATAAGGTGCGTCTCAATAACTTCCTCGTATCGCATGAGTCTCTCCACAAAGGCTTCTTCGTTACCCGGCGCAATGGCAATGAAGATGAATGCCCTCCGTTTGCCCTTCATCACGTGTGTACTCATTCTACGTCCCAACGTTACACAATTCTTACAGAATATATGAGAAGATTAGTGTTTATATTTTTCTTTGCTAGCTGGATAGTTATTAAAAATCGTGCTTTGCCTTACTGTTCCATCATTGTTAGCTCGCTAGCTGCCCTCCAGAAACTGAACTTGGATTCAGCTTAATCGAAATTCGCATAAGGTTTCCAACCTTGGATACCTACCATATTTGGGCAGATGAGCGATAACTAATTCTATAGCATCCACGTTAAGCTTTCCAAACTGCATTTTTCTATGCTCTTCAAGGTAGTCGATTAATTCGTCAAATCGTTCATCGTTTTTAAACTGAGCAATGCTAAAATGAGGTAAAAATCTTGGATAATCGACATCCATACGCGTAATCTCAGACACTTCTAACAGTGCTCTATTCATTTCTCTAATTTGGTTATTGTCATAGACTTCGATACAAATAACTTCTGAAAAATAATTGAGGTTTATAAGTGAAACCTCAAATTGTGTGAAAGATTTCAAGATGTCTTTTGTTTGGCAGACTACTTTTTCTACATCTACTTTCAACAAGTCATCCGAATGCTGTTTCGATTGTGTAAGAAATCCAACCCCTTTAACTGTCATATGAAAATAGTGTTTAGGGAAAAGATCTATACATGGAAAAGCCGCAAGTTTACTTTGAAAGTCAATAGCTTTGTCTATTACATCCACATCATTAACTCGCACAAGGAACGTAAGATATCGACTTCGCCCTTTCGACCAATCGTTGTCAACCCAACTAGTAAGAATTTCAGGAGGCCTTCGTCGTCTACTCCAAATACCCAAAAACATCTCTTCAATTTCATCAGGCATATACATGTCGAAAGTCTACTAAAAAGTCGTATTAAAAGTTACTTCCAAATCCCACTTGAGTCATCGTTTCACTGCTATTTCTCCGAATTAGTCTTATGATTCGTGCTAGCTGACTAAAAGACCCTTTTTTCGATCCATAACCTTGTGAGGATATATCCCTCCTCCTGGGACTAGCGCGTGCTAGTGTATGGATGGAGGAGGTTGTAAAGTGGATGGTCTAAAGTGGGGAGGATCAAGCCTAGTTTTCGGTGTTAGTTCTTGGTTGAAGCCGATCAGCGAAGGGTGTTCTACTTTTTTGAACGGGTGTTCTAAAACGTGGTCTTATATTAGAGGAAAAGAGTCATACTAATCGATGAGCATGAATGCGTATTATCCTGTTACGGGAAAGAAGCTGCTCTCTTTCGCGCTAGCAGCCCTCATGATCGGTAGCTTGATCGGCGGCGTCCTCTGGAGGACCGGTGAGGTCTACTCCATCAAAAAAAATGCACTCACCCGCTTTACCTCCCAGCAAGAGCTGGTGGACTACTTGAAGAAGGGACCGGAGAGCCTACCCCAATCTCTCTACCAAAAGGTGTTATCCCTCTTTCAGACACGCCCTCTGCTACCGACAGCCACATTTCAGCGACAGGGTGGGTTACTGGAAGACACCTCCACCCCACAGGAGTACTCGACGACGAACATCCAAGTGACTGGTGTGGACGAGGCGGACATCGTTAAAACGGACGGCGGATACATCTACCTCACCTCGAACGCAACGGCATACATACTTCAAGCTTATCCCCCTGAAGAAGCGAAGGTGCTCTCAAAACTAGAGTTCAACACAACTGTGGTCGGACTCTTTGTGAACGAAGACCGACTCGTCGTCTTTCAAGACCCCTCGTTCAACCCCTATGCAGGCGAGTTCCGCACGTACATCCCGTCCTCATACAAGATGAAAACGAGTATCCTGATCTATGACATCTCTGACAGAGTCAACCCCGTGTTAGAGCGGCATACGACTGTCGACGGTCAATACTTCAGCTCCCGGATGATAGAGGAATACATATACGTGGTGATCATCGAGCCAGCCCAGCTCATTAACGGGAACGAAGTGCTGCTGCCCGAGATCCAAGCCGGCAACCGCACAATCGCGGTCGAGGTCTCCGACATCTACCACACCGATTTCCCCAACACCCATGATTTCTTCACGAGCATAGTAGCGATCAACGTTCACGATGCAACGCAGAAGCCAACGATCGAGACCTTCCTGTTAGGAACCACCTCTTGCCTTTACGTCTCACTGGAGAACATCTACCTAACCTCTCCCGAGTACTCGTCGACCGCAGGAACCAACATCCACCGAATCAACATCGGAAACGGCGAGATCACCTATGCAGAAAATGGGTTTGTCCCCGGTTACGTCTTGAACCAGTTCTCCATGGATGAGTATCGCAGCTACTTCCGCATAGCGACAACCCATCGCGGCGCTAACCACATCTATACTCTGGATCAGCAGATGGAGGTCATCGGAAAACTTGAGGACCTCGCTCCCGGTGAAGCCATCTATTCTACGCGTTTCATGGGAGACCGATGCTTCCTCGTGACCTTTCGGAAAGTTGACCCCCTCTTCGTGATCGACTTGGAGGACCCGACGAACCCCCAGGTTCTGGGAAAGCTGAAGATTCCTGGCTACTCCGACTACCTCCACCCCTACGACGAGACCCACCTGATCGGCGTCGGCAAGGAAACCGTCGCTGCCGAAGAGGGTGACTTCGCGTGGTATCAAGGTGTTAAAATCGCTCTCTTCGACGTCAGCAACGTCTCCCTACCCAAAGAGATCGCAAAGATCGAGGTAGGCGACCGCGGAACCGACTCCCCTGTTCTCAGAGACCACAAGGCGTTCCTCTTTGATAAGACACGGCATCTCCTGGTGTTACCCATCCTCCTCGCTGAGATCGACGAGACGCAGTACCCCCTAGGTGTTCCCCCCTCCACTCATGGGGACTACGTCTATCAAGGCGCCTACGTCTTCAACGTCTCGAAAAGTGAGGGAATCAGACTGAACGGACGAATCACCCACCTCGACGATGACACCTCCCTCCTTAAGAGTGGTTACTACTTCTCATCGGCCTACGAGGTGAATCGGGCACTCTATGTAGAGGATGTCCTCTACACCATCTCCGACAAGATGGTTAAGCTCAACAGTCTGACGGATCTGACGGAGCTGGGCACTATAAACCTCGAGGAGTAGCTTTGTCCCCGATATATTTCTGGCGCGAAGCTCCACCTCCACACCAATCGTTTTCAGAAAAACATCTACAAACGCGTACCTTCCCTCTAATACACTAGTGCAAACTCTGATAAGAAAAAGTTGTTCAAGATCTATCTAAGTTCACTGAAGAAGGTAGCCAATCTAAACCTGCTTGGTCCACCGTTGTGCTTTCAATTCGGAGGGTGTTAGCACTTAAGTATGTGAGAAACCGTTTGAAGCAGGCGGATAGCTCGAGTTGCATGCGTTTCGATTGGGTGACTCCAGGCTCCCACCACCACTTTTTGATGATAAAAGCCTCGTTCGTCTTATCGCGTCCCGGTTCAAAACGAGCTACAAATCGATCGCCGTACAGAACAGGAAGCACATAATAACCATAACGTCTCTTAGAAACGGGCGTGTAAACCTCCCATCGATAATCGAAGTCAAACAGTTCCGAGATAAATCGTCGGTCCCAAATCAGGTTGTCTAAGGGTGCTAAGACAGCAGCACGGGGTAAGAGATCGTCGGGGTCCAGTATCTGTTTGAGACGCGGCTTGTCCTCGTTTCTAATGTAGAATGGGGGTTTACTACCCTCGACACGTATCTCCATGACCTTTCCTTGTCGGAGCAGCCTAGTTAAAGTCGCGTTTCGCTCTTTACTTCTCGTTCCATGAATGCCATGCCATACATTACTGGCTGTCCCCCACAGCAAGCCTACACTACCAATGCGTCGAAGGACGTGCCAATCTTGGTACTGCTCCTCTGTTTCGTTTGGATCGGATGCTGACAGCAACTCTTCTGGGATATGACGTTTAGCGAAGTCATACACTTTACGAGTATTGATCTTGTGATGGATGATCAGTTCTCCCCGGAAGTACATACTCTCCAACGCCGCGCGTGCCAACCGCGTTGAACCCCATGACCAGTCGACCTTCTGATCATACGTCAATTCGAGGGAAGATAAAGGACCTCGTTCTTCAATCTCCTTACGAATCTGAGGGAGAATAGATGAAACCACTTCTAAACGCTTGCCAAGTCTTCGTGTGGCAGAGTCCCTTCTACGACGGAAATAGGGCCAGTCAACCACACGGTAGATGGACATCATCTTATCATATCCGTCCAGAAGCTTCCGATCCTTGTACAGGAGCTCCTGTAACATCCGTGGCTGAAACTCCGAAACGCGAGCTTGAAGCACCAGTTCCGGGTTGCGACCGACGATGTTCAGAGGATCGAACTGAATGCAGCCAACACGATGAATATAGCTGAGAATCCCAAATTTCCCCTCCAACTCGTATGGGGGACTTAAGCCCTGATGGGCAAGG
>JAOZHB010000017.1 GCA_026015035.1 Candidatus Bathyarchaeota archaeon
GCTTTTTGTCTTCGCCACCCTATTTTTCTCTGTCTCGCCAGTTCGGTTAGGTCGGGGTTCACAGTATTCCTCAGTATGTCTGTTGAATATTTATACACTGAATCTCGCCTTCTCCAGTGAACGCTAAGTACTGTACTTAATTGTTGATGATACTTGGCGTTTAACGCCATTGATAAGCTTTACGTTATCGGAACCTCATCATTAGATGACTGTTTTAACGAAAGCAGGGCTCAGACACACTAAAAGCTGCTTTCATCGTTTGAATACTCCCTACGTTGTCTTCTCGCCTCTAGGCAGATGGAACGTTTGTAATAAGCGGTCTCGGTTTTTCGTTAACCGGCTACGGATCATTTGATACATATCCTTTTGCAGTCTTCCTAAGCTAGCGAGATTCTCCCTTTTTACATTTTTTATAGAGTTAAATAGTAACTATGAAATCGAACGGGGCTTTTTAAGCTAGCCAGACTCCTCCTGTTACCCGTTTTCAAAGCCTCAAGAGTTCGGCTCATTAGTTCTCCGGCTGTTCAGACGGATTTTTCATGGGATAATGCATGGTATATCCGTGTCAATTCCCTGTGCAACGAGCCGTTTTCTATTCACCTTAGATGAAATACACCGCGATTTATGCTCCTATCCAGAAAAATTTTTTTCAATTACCCCCCCTCCACACCAAAAAAAATTGGGACAGCAACTCATCCACATACCCTACCGTATAACCCTCACCCGCTGCAGAAGACATGCACAGGATACCGCGTGCGATGAATACAACTATGCAGGTGATTGCATCCATCACCTTCTCGCTAGCTCCACGGCGTAAACAGCTAGCTGACTCCTGACAATTTCTAAAAGTTTAAAAGGTCATCCTCAAGACTTTTTCATCGGCGAAGAAATCGTTGGAACCTGTGATGTTAATCGTCACCCTCCTTCTTGCAGCCATAGTGATAGTGCTTTATCAATATCGACACATCTTCTCGTTGATCCGTTATCGTTGGGCACTACAATCTTTGGAAACCAAGGAGAAGAAGCCGTCCAAGCCAATAGTGGAAAAGGTTTGCCCGCAGTGCGGCGAAGCCATGGAAGAAGGGTATTTAGTTGGTCCCGAAGGTATTTACTGGAATAAAACTGGCTCCTTCTACGGTCTTGATTACCAATTTCGTGGAGCCAGATTGATGAATGAGCCTTTTGCTCCATACAACTTATCGATATCCGGGAGAGCCTCGGTCCTTTCTTCTTCTCGGTGTAAGAGATGCAAGATAATTCAGGTTGATATGAGGCTTCAAGATTTTAGGATGTTGTGAGGCTGGCTAGGAAGAGGAGAAGTAGAAGACGTAAAAACCTCGACGATGAACCAAGGAACCCGGATTTACCCGCATATTTGTAACCGTGTTTCCAGCTTGGGGACTGGAGGTGGGGGTCGTTCGTGGTTTTGGGAAGGAAGACACTCGGTCTCTGAAGGCGTCGTGAAACGGAAAGTATTAGTGTTGAATCGGACTTTGTTGTGTGGAGGTGGAAGAATGAGAAGGCAGCCCATTCAAGACGGGGAAGAGGTTGATTTTGACGTCATCGGGGAGGACTGGAACTCCTACCAGCTCAAGGATGGGACCATCCTCAAAGTCAAGCTGGTGTTGGCGGGCGTTGTTCGACTGAAAAACAAGTACGATCCGTTGGGAAATCCCGTCTACATGATAAAAAGCACAAACGTCGTTCGGGTCATGGATGTGCCTGGAGAGCTCAAGCGAAAGCCCACTCCGTCGAGCACTCCCACGGTTTAAGACGCCACCCCACCACAGAGGTAGGTGCCGTGCTGTAACTTTAAGGGGCACCCGGCGCCGCATGTGCTGAGCTGGGGACAGTCATGACACTTCTCGGGAGCGTATTTTCTAGCGCGTATTTCAGCGCACACGGGGTTATTCCATATCTTGTTCCAGTCGTCCGTGAGGAGGTTCCCGAGGGGCGTGAAGTAGCTTTGACAGGGAAGAACGTCTCCCGTCGGCTCGACGCACATGCTAATCCTGCAAGCACTGCAACTCTTTATCCCAAGCTCCAATTGTAAGGGGTTCAGGACGCAGTACTGGGTAGGGGTGTACCAGACGAACTCCATTCCCAGCATCTCAGCGTAGTCCTGGATCTTGGTGAGTACTGGCTCAAGACTCGACTCTTCGAGGGCAAACGCCTTCGCCGCCTCAGGCGTCTTCCCCGAATAGATGAGGCTGTTACACGCGAAGTTGTTGAGGCCGAGGCTGTGAATGAACTTGATGGTTTCAACGATGTCGTCGACGTTGTATTGGGTGAGAGTGGTATTCGTAAGGGTGTACACGGGGGTTGCAATGGCGTTTTTAAGCCCCTGAACCGTCTCCTGCCAACTCCCTGTGACGCCCGTAATCCGGTCATGCACGGCTTCATCATAGGACTCAAGGGTGATCTGAATGTGGTCAAGACCCGCCTGAATCAACACATCCAAGTACTCCGCGTCCTTCAACCGCCGCCCATTGGTCACGAGGCCGCTCACCAACCCCTTTTCCTCGGCGTATCTAACCAGTTGAGGAAGATCCTCCCGGAGAGTGGGCTCTCCACCGGTAAACACCACGTGGGGTATTCCCAGCTCAAACACCTTGTCAATAATTCTGAACCACGCCTCAGTTCCAAGCTCGTCTGTTTCTCGCGGTCCACCTGCATAACAGTGAAGGCATTGATTGTTGCAGCGATAGGTTAAGGCCAAGTCCATCCGATATGGAGCAGACACCTCCTGGGTAAAGGGCTCCAGTTTTTCCACGCCCAAATAGGAGACGGGACAGACGTCACTCGTCTTCGCAAACGTGTTGATGATGAAGAGGAGGTCCTGATGATCGTTGAGCGCACTCTCGTACTCGACTCTGAAAACTCTTTGAATCTCTCGAGCAGCTTCCTCCTCCGTTTTTCCCGTTACGAAATGGTAAATGTGTTCCGCCGCTGTCCTGTTGAGGAAGAGCAAGCGGGAAGCGTTGATGATGAGGACCCCGCTGCCGTCTTCTTCAATCCTGAGATGCAGACGAAGACCCTGCCACTTCCCAGTTGCTCGATAATGGTATAGCCCCGTCTTCACCCTTTTCGATAAGATTTTTTTGAAAACCTTCATGTCTACCGGGCACCTCCTCCAGCGCAGGCGCAGGCACAAGAGACACAGGCGCAGGCACAGGCGCAGCTAGCGCAGGCGCACACGCAGCTGGATCGTCTGCGGACAGACTCTGATGACTGAGAAGACCGTGGAGTCCCTAAGAGCCTATCAGCAAAGTGCTCTACATCCTGCACAATATTATTCGTCGCACGCTCTAACCCCGAAACGAGGTTGCCAGCAAATTCCTGCACAGGCAACGGCTTGACCACCCCCGGTGTGGGAGCAGGCATAGCGGTGGGCGTGGACGTCGCTTGCCCCGCCCCTGTGGGTCCTCGGGGAAAGTAGGGGCCGTACCAGTACCAGTACCAGCCGGGTCGAGGCAGGATCATCACGTCTGAGGGAAAGGCGTTCTTGAACCGGTCTTCGTAGTCCTCATCGACTAGAAGCCATTGGATGTTGTTTTCAATCGCTTCCTCTTGCAGTTGAGGCGTGCCTGCGTGTGTTACTTGATCCCACGCCTTTGTGATGACGGATTTGTAATAGTTGACGGTGTCAGCTCGGGCGTACCCTCTCATTTTCCGGTCCACATTGTCGCGGAGACTGAGGTATGTTCGCGCCAGCCGCTGTTCGTTCAGTGAACCCCCTGGTTCGATGGCTTGGAGAAAGTCGATTTCATAATACCTCTTTGTGGCCCCGTCTCCGTTCCCCGTCATATCCTCAAGTTTCTTCACTCTCAGCAAGGGTTCAACGGCCTCAACCAACACTAATCTCTTCAGTAAAAGGCTGAAGAGAATCATAGTCAGCACTCTCACTGGCGGGATGTCCACCACCACTGCTGCCTCCACCGAGGTTAGCCCCCGCCTCGGACCCAAAGCCTCAATCATAACCCGAGGCTTCGCATACACTTCTCGTCGCCGCCTGAGATAGATGACCACCACGACCCCCACGATGAGGGAGAAAACAACGAGGTAGAACCAGACCCCGAAGCCCGTAGAGGGTAAGGTGACGTACTCCTCGGGGACGGAAACTCCGAAGTTCAATTGAGTATTGGGAGGAAGATTGTCCCGACTCCAATATACGGCGAAGGAGCCGTCCACGGTCGTGAAAAAGGCCGGCTCGGAGGTCTTGATCGTGTCCTTGGTGACGCCCTCGGGTGGAACGATGGCAACGCGGAGGTCGTTAGTCCATGCGTCGTCGAAGTAGGTGGGAACAAACTGCATTCCCACATATCCCGGGTTCATCGTGTCCGGGGAAAGCATGTTGGGCACCGTGGCCACGAGTAGAACGGCCCCGCTTTCTCCAGGACTCATCGGATGACCGAAATAGATTTCGACGGCGTAGTAGCTGCCACTGCTCACGTCTTGGTAGCTGAGGCTGTTCCCCGACAGATCCTCAACCGAGATAATGTTGAAGTCCCTCGCCGGAAGCCCGATGGTCAGATAGCCTAAGGCAGACGACTCGTAGGTGATGGTGATGTTATACTGGATGTCTAAGGAAGCGTCTTCGTTGATCCAGACGACTGCCCATTCCCTGTCGATGTGATACAGAACAGCGGAAACGTTGTATGGATCAAACGCCTCAATACTTTGCGAGAAAGAAGCTGCGAAGATAACAACCATCAGGAGCGGTAGTATCTTATACTTGCACCTCATCACCATGTAGGCTCCTCTGTCACCTCAAAGTTGTTACCACAATAGTCGCATTTGATGAATGGTCGTCCGTCAACTACAATCGTCTTCTCAGCATCCAAGTTGGCACCGCAGTTGGGGCAATGGAGTTCCTTCATCTTTATGGGACCAGAAACGTTGACCGTCTGCGTAATCTCAATAGGCTTCTTCTCCCTGGAGAAGTAGAGGAGAACTATAGCAACCGCTATGAAGACCACGCCTACAGGCAGCCTGTACTCATAAGGAGGATAGGAGGCCATCAAGAACAGCCCCCCGAGGACGATCAGTCCCGCGGAAACCAGGTAAAGAATCCATTTTAAAGCGCCCTTCGCCACGTTTCAGACCTCAACAGGGTAATTCGTGAGCCTACAATTTATGTTTTTAGAATTTGCTAGCTAACTCTCTTCGTTTATGGAGTGGTCGGCGAGGGAGTGAAGAAGCTTCGTGTACAGGAAGCCTAGGAAGAGGGTTGTAAATCCAAAGAGGAAGTAGAAGAGGGGGTCAGGCAGACCCATGAGCCGCGCTCCGAGGAGAGGTTCAGCCGCAGTACCCCCTACGAAGATCCAGTGTTTCAGACCTATCTGGGGAAAGAAGACGTAAAAGGGAAGGTCGAGGAGGCCTAAGAGACCCAGCGTCCAAAGCAGTACCCGCGTTTTATAGCCAAGATGAATCTTCCATAAAATCAACGCCAGCAACCACGAAGCCACGTGGGTCGTTAATGCCCCACCTAAGAGAAACACGCCGCGACTGAAATTACCGGGTATCCCCTCGACAACGGTGTAGCCTAACCGAAAGTCATTAGCTAGGGAAAGGGTCGGGTACATCTGGAAGAAAGCGATCTGCATGTAGGTGAAGACGCCGCCCTGCGTAATTCCCCATAAGGCATGACCGCCTTCATGAATCAGATCCATGACGAAGCCTACGGGAAGAAATGCGAGGAACCAAGGGAGAAATCGCTTATACGTGGATTCCGTTAAGACGGACTTCACTTTGTGACGGAGCTGCCCAGCCTCTTGGCCTCTTGTAAGAATAATGAAAGCAAGGAAGATGATCATACCCCAGAAAATTATGTCAAGGGCTAGGTTAATAGGCTGGATTACCATGGGTTGAAACGTCTTGACGATTCGCCAAGCTAAGGGGAGGCCGTAGTAAGTGACTTCGATCATACTCGCGTCTGGTCTATTCTCAAGGAGTCCCGTGAATAACGAGAGAACGGATCCTAGGACGACTAGGATCAACAACGATGTCATGGTCTTCTTCCATGAAGCCAGGTTCTCCATCTCGCCCACCCTCACGTGGTAATGCGTTGTCCTTCCCAGTGGCGTTACTCACGACCCTTCATGTTGACAGCTCATGCATATAATCCCATGGTTCAGAACAGCCTGTTCTATCGGCAGAACAACCGCCTCTTAAGTCCCTGTTGAAGGCTTCTCAGCATCCTCGTATTTATATATAGGTTGGAAAGGTCTTATCAAACAGAGAACCGTTAGGTTGAGGCGATGAAGCGGAATGAGCATAATAGAAGAACCGATAAAAAAGGTTCAGATGCTGAAAAACTACGTTAATGGAGAGTGGATTGAATCAGAGGCCAACGTCTTCAGAGATGTCGTCAATCCTGCCACGATGAAGACCATTGGCAAGGTTCCCATTTCAAATTCAGGTGATTTAGACGAGGCCGTGAAGGCGGCCAGGGAAGCCTTCCCGGAGTGGCGGAGGACAACCCCCCTCACCCGAGCCAGATACTTTCTCAGGTTAAAAGAGCTTCTGGAAGAAAACTTTGAGGAGGTCAGTAGAGTCGGCGTCATGGAGCACGGTAAGACCATCGACGAGTCACGGGGTGAGACGCGGCGGGGAATCGAGAACGTAGAATGTGCGGCGGGCATCCCGTCCCTGATGATGGGGTATAACCTGGAAGACATCGCTCGAGGAATCGATGAGTACCTCATCAGGCAGCCCCTCGGCGTTTTTGCCTGCATCGCTCCGTTCAACTTTCCATTCATGGTTCCCCTCTGGTATATGCCTTACGCGGTTGCAACGGGGAACACGTACGTCGTCAAACCATCGCCGTGGACGCCCTTCAGTCAACATAAACTCTTTGAGTTGATTGATGAAGCTGGCTTCCCTCCTGGCGTGATCAACATGGTTCATGGCGACGTGGAAGTGGCGAACGCCATCATCGAGCACCCCGATGTCAAAGGCGTCTCCTTTGTGGGCTCAACTCCTGTGGGAAGAGACATTATATACAAGGGGGCCACTGCACACGGTAAACGGGTTCAAGCTCAATGTGGTGCAAAAAACTTTCTGGTAGTAATGCCCGACGCCTCGGTCGACAGAACTATCCCGTCACTCATGACCTCGTTCTACGGGAACACGGGACAGCGATGCCTTTCAGGCGCGAACCTGGTAATCGTCGGCGAAGACGACGCATTTTACAATCGATTCCTGAAGAAGACGGTGGAAGCCGCTGCTAACATCAGGATTGGGTACGGGCTTGATGAGAGCGTGCAGATGGGCCCCCTCCAAGCCGAAGTCCGAAAGACGCGCGTCCTCGGCTACATCGAAAAAGGAGTGGAAGAGGGAGCAAAGCTTCTGCTGGACGGCCGAAGCTTTAAGATCGTCGGCAATTATCCGGATAACTGCTTCCTCGGCCCTTCAATCTTTCAAGATGTCACGGAGGACATGGTCATCGCTAAAGAAGAGATCTTCGGACCGGTGATGAACGTGATAAGGACGAAAAACCTCGACGACGCAATAAAACTCATCAACAACAGTGCTTATGGTAACGAGGCGGCAATATTTACTGACAGCGGAAGAGCGGCCCGAAAATTTCAGTATGAGGTGACGTGCGGCAATATAGGGATCAACATCGGAGTCGCCGCGCCTATGGCCTTCTTCCCCTTCAGTGGAATGAAGGACTCGTTCTTCGGTGACCTCCACGGGCAAGGAAGAGACGCAGTCAACTTCTTCACGGAGCAGAAGGTCGTGATTGTAAGGTGGTTCTGAAGTGGCCCTTCACACGGCCAGTGCCATCATAAGCTTCTACTCAAGACTTGAAGATCAAACAGCAAAGTTTTACAGCGACGTGGCCGAGAACGAAAAGTACTTGGACGGCAGAGAAACGTTCCTTGCCTTTGCTCAGGAGAATAAAAAACAGAAAGCGATGATCAGAAGGACGTATCAAGAGGTCATCACAGACGCCTTTGAAGCCTGCTTCTCCTTTCCAAATCTACATGAAGACGCGTATCAGATTAACAGCGAATTGACAGACACTCTGAGCTACGCAGAGGTCCTCGAGAAAGCCATTAACATAGAGGAGAAGAATTACAAATTCTGCACCGAGGCAAGCGAGAAATCGAAGGACTTGCTAGCGGGGATTCCCCAAGCCTTTAACCGGGTGGCGAAGAGAAAGGCGAAGCGCGTGCTATTATTGAAGTCTCTGCTGAACACCGAAGGAACCAGCGTAGAGAGGATGAAATAAAGACAGTCTACGCGAATGACGCGCGCGACGCGTGAATAGAGAGAAGAAACCATTTTGGTTTTAGCGAGAACGGAGTCTTAAGCCATCAGTTTCCCTACGTTTATATAATATTGCATCCTCCACCGTCATCTCAATGGAGTCGCCAACAGTAGGTTCCAGAGGAAGAGTTACATGAGGTTTCCTAAGACCCGCTACACAAGCCTACTCACCAGCACTGAGGTATATACCTCTCCGGAAGTGAAGTCGTGGAGCTAGAGTTACCCCCTCGAACACCCTTCAACCTTGACCACACCCTGAACTGTGGGCAGACCTTCAGGTGGAAAAAGGTCGGCGATAAATGGGTTGGAACCGTCGACGAGACTGCAATACAGATATCGCAGAGAGGAAACACCTTATTCGTTCAAACGTTCCCGGAAGACGCGGGAGAAACCCTTGTCAAGAAGTGTTTTCGACTTGAGGACGACTTGCCATACATCACCTCCAAGATAAACAGGGATGAAACAATTCGAGCCGCGGTACGCCACCTCTATGGCCTCCGAATCATGCGCCAAGACCCGTGGGAATGCCTCATCTCCTTTATCTGCGCTACCTTCGCCAACATCCCCCGAATCAAAGGTATGATTCAGAGCCTATGCCAACGCTTTGGTGGAAAGATCACTCAGGGAGGAATCCAATTCTATGGCTTCCCACGGAAAGAGGTTTTGGCAGAGGCCTCCGTCCATGAGTTACTGGACTGTAACGTGGGGTATCGAGCGAAATATATCAAGAAGACGTCCCAGAGTCTTGTGGACAGCAAGTTTAGCCTGGATGCCTTGAGGAAAACATCGTATGAAGAGGCTCGGGAATCACTGCTATGCCTAACGGGAGTAGGGAAGAAGGTAGCTGACTGCGTTTTACTCTTCTCCCTCGAGAAGCAGGAAGCCTTTCCGGTGGATATTTGGATCAGACGCATCCTTCAAACGCACTACCGCTGCCACTTCAATATAACGAATCTAGAAAATAGGAACTTGACGCCAAGGCTATACAAGATGTTTAACGATTTTGGAAGACAGTACTTTGGCAAATATGCAGGCTACGCCCAAGAATACTTATACGCGGAATACTCACCCCATCATAACCTAAAGAACACAGACAAACCGTCATTATGTTGTACGAAGGTCAGTCGCTGAAGACCTGCAACTCGGGAAAGCCGGTTGAGAGAAAAGTATGTCACGGCCGTCCAGAGCAAGAGGACTAAAGTTCCCCAGTCAGATGGACGGATTTGATACAAACACTAGGCTTCTGCTTTACAGGAAGTTAACGGGTATTCACATTGAATAAGTCTACTAGCGTTGGGAAGAAGTAATTCGTTGAGGTAAAGTCGTTACACCGGCGTTTTTAAGGAGAGTTCCACGGATTCACCTCGTTTAAGGGACGTCTTTATGGGTGCTTCAGGGACGATTTTTATGGTGTTCTGGGCAGAAAGGAAGAGGTACAGCGACAATCCACGGATCCGCGTCTGATTTACGTGGACGGAGAGGGGGACTCCCCGGAAATAGGCCACAGCCCCTTGAAGTCGTTCAACTCGTCCAATGATGGTCTCTCCTAGTCGAACCCTTTCACCGACTTTAACTGAGTGGGAGCGGGGTAGGTAGACGCCTCCGAACGAATAATGGGGGACTCCTCCATCTAAAAGTCCTGTGTCGTTGCCAACAGTGCAAGCTACACCCCAAAAGCAGCCAAGTCTAAAGGTGTTCCTAGCCTTCAGAAGCGTGTAGTCTTCCGTCACCGATGACACTAGAAGTCCTTCAAAGACGTCGCCTTTGAAATCTGAGACTTGATCACCTTCTGAATAAGGGTGGAGTGGGAGGGACCCCTTTGCTCGAAGTAAATTGCCGTCACCTCGAACGTCCACATGGATGTGGGGGTCCGTCCAAAAGTTGAAGAATCCGCTTCTGATGAGAAGACCTAATTCGTCGCCAACGGAGACGCGGTTTCCAACCTTTACGCTTGGTGCAACGTGTAAAAGACGGGTGTACAATTTAGTGTTGCCTCTCGATTCGAGAATGAGGAGCTGCTCCCTCTCGGGGACGGGGAATTGTCTGGACCTCGGGGGTTTGAACCCATAAATCTTTTTGACACGACCTTCAACGGGACTGGGGGCGAAGTCGTAAGATCTACTGGGAAGATAGATATCTACAGCGGTGCCACTGGCGTGGGGATAGTAGGGACTGTTGTAGAAAGAGACAAAACCCGCCTTGGGAGCATAGACAGTTACGTCTTTGACCTCAGCTACAGGTAACAGTCTTAATTTAATCGACCATTCCTCCTGGAAAGAGTAGGTGGAACGCAGGTTTTAACACCCTGTTCCCAGTCCATTGAAGCCAGGAACAAGCGTGTGTTTGAATCGTTGTACACCAGTCATCGCGTCTGAATCCTACGGCGAAGGCAGTGATGTAGTTCCCAGCTCCGGTAGCAGGTAAGACCTTGAAGGCAAAGGTCTCTAATTGGTACGTGTAGAAGTCCCAGAATACTTCAGTGAATTCATGACTAAACTGGTTGACTCGTCCGTCCACAGTGCACGTCATGCTTTTATGGTTAACAGTAAGGGACGAAACAGGGTTATTCGGTTTGCCGTATCGCGTTTCACATTTCAAACCCTTATCCAAGGAATCTTATATGCCCTCTGCTTTACAATCAGATGAGTGCAACAGCAGTAAGCAAGTTAACTACAGATACTGAACCTATCATCTTTGGTACACGCGTCGCTAAGAGTAATGCAACTACCCAACCATAAACCCCCTAGGAATCGGGAAGAAGGAACGAGAACAACGATGTACGAAACGTACACCCATACAAACACCTCCGTCCTCAGCCGGTTTACGCTATCTGCGAAGTCTAGGCTGGTACCGCACTTGTCTAGATCTTCGGAAAACACGATATCAGACAAAAGTTTTATATTTTCAGTTGAAGACAATTGACAGCTAGTTAATCCCAA
Source organism: Candidatus Bathyarchaeota archaeon (assembly GCA_026015035.1). Taxonomy (GTDB): domain Archaea; phylum Thermoproteota; class Bathyarchaeia; order RBG-16-48-13; genus DAOVBJ01. Next base: position 11,217 of record JAOZHB010000017.1, read on the forward strand.
AAAAAAGGGGCAACGCGTTAAGACATGGTGACCGCCTTGGACTGGAAGTGAACCCTTCAAATCCGAAATCATCTGGATTATTTGAAGGGGATTTTTTGAGTGAAATCGTCTGTCATCTGTCAACCCTTGTATGCAAAGGGAAGAGTGTGAAAGATGCCTGTTAAAAAACAACAAAAAACCGTAATTAATCCCTATGGCACAACCATCATCGAAGATTATGAGCGTCTATACAATGAGTTTGGAATACAACCGTTTAAATCTCTCCTGAACCAAATACCGAATCCAAGTAAGTACATGCGGCGGAACATAATTTTTGGGCATAGAGACTTCAACCGGATTCTCCACGCCATCAAGAACCGCGAAACATTTGCTGTGATGAGCGGCATCAAGCCCACGGGAGAGTTTCATTTAGGCACCCTCATGACTGCCCAAGAGGTCATTTATTTTCAGAAACAGGGAGCCAGGGCCTTCTACTGCATAGCAGACATTGAGGCCTACGAAGACAACAACATTCCCTTGGAAGAGAGCCGAAAATTTGCGGTCAGCAATGTTGCGGATTTGCTTGCGTTAGGATTTGACCCCAACCAAGGCTACATATACAGGCAATCTAAAGAGGTAAGGGTGAAGGACCTCGCCATCCTTTTTGGCAGAGGAGCAACCTTGGCCACCATGAAGGCGATCTATGGCGAACGCCACATTGGATTGTACTTGGCAGCGTTAATACAGGCGGGCGACATTTTAATGCCGCAGCTTCAAGACTTCGACGGCCCTAAACCCACCGTTGTGCCAGTGGGAGTGGATCAAGACCCCCATCTGCGGTTTACACGAGACCTTGCGAGGAGGTTTCGCAGCGAACACGACTTTATTGCACCGTCCTCTACCTATCACAAGATGATGAAAGGATTGGATGGGTCGCCTAAAATGAGTAAACGAAGTCCTATGAGTTACTTTACGTTAGGTGAAAAGCCTGAAAACGTCAAAATGAAGATATCGAACGCCTTCACAGGGGGGAGAGCCACGGTGGAGGAACAGCGTAGGTTGGGCGGTGTTCCAGAAATCTGTCCAGTACACGAGATCTGTACGTACCAATTCGTCGAAAACGATGCAGCGATCGTTAAGGCGTATAAGGATTGTAAAGTGGGTAAACTTTTATGCGGGGAACATAAGGCTCAAGCCATCGAATGCGTGTTAAACTTTCTCCAGAATCATCAGAAAAAAAGGAAAGACTTCATCGATAAGGCATCAGAGATTATTGAATCAGAGAATCAAAGAGCTAGCTAGAAAGCCTCAATCGATGAGGGGTGAAGTCGCTTCCACCAAACAAGGGAGAAAACGGAACGAAGAAGCGATAAACTGAAAAAAAATTAGAAACCATAGATTGCTCCAATCTCGACTGCATACAAGTCTCGATGCCCTGAAAGTAATTGAAGAAAGAGAGAAGTCTTTAAAAGAGGGGAAATCCTAAATTTTGAGAACATATCTACATATGACGTGACGGTTAATGACGCTAATGGATCCCTTGGCAGACGCCCTGTCCACGATTCAAAATAATGAGGAGCGACGGAAACACGAATGCATAATCCAGCCTGCATCAAAGCTCATTGGGCACGTGTTGAGAGTCATGCAGGAGAAAGGGTACGTGGGCGCCTTCGAATTCATTGACGACGGGCGAGCGGGAAAGCTTAATGTACAGCTTCTAGGCAGAATAAACAAATGCGGCGTCATAAAGCCGCGGTTCTCAGTAAAGGCTGCGAAACTAGAGGACTGGGAAAAGCGATTTCTTCCGGGAAAGGACTTCGGGATGTTGGTAATCACCACCCCCAAAGGCGTCCTATCCCATAGCGACGCGAGAAAGCTGAATACAGGAGGAAAACTCCTGGCGTACGTCTATTAGAATCAGGGTAGTCTTTAAGCGGGAAAACTTTGTTAAGAAAGCTTCAGACACGGATGATAGATAACGAAACCACCACTGCAGAAACTAACCATTGAACACCCCAGAAGGTGCAGCAGTCTATTCGTTGGATGCAGCACGTAGTTAGCTACTTCGGGGTTAAAGCGGCCATCGCAAGCCTTTGAATCAAAGGTGTTGCAGCTCGGAGGTGTCAGCTTCAGAGTTTACGCGAGGAACGCGTCACGAAGACACCATGCAGGGAGGAAGACTGAGTCAAAGTCTACGTGTCAATCAGGTTTCAGGAAGCGTTCGTTAAATATGTTAATAAAGGTGAAAAAGAGAAAGTAAGGACAACTATTTGGTTGTGAAGAACTTGAGTAAGCCAACCAGCGTGGGAAGTCTGCGAACGGGTCAAAACATCATCATCAACGGTGAACCCTACAAGATAGTGTCCTTGGAGAAGTCGAAGCCGGGAAAACATGGGTCAGCCAAGGCTCGAATCGTCGCTACGCACATCTTTGATAATACTAAAAAGAGCATGGTAAGCCCCGTCAACGCCAAGATTGATGTGCCCATCATCGAAAAGAGAACCGCTCAGATCGTGTACATGGAGGAAAATTCCATTCAATTGATGGATCTAGAAAGCTATGAATCGTTCTTTACTTTGAATCCCTCGGATAAAGAAATTATGAATAAGCTCTCCCCCAACGCGGAAGTCGAGTATTGGAACGTCTTAGGAAGGACAATGATCGTTAGAGTGAAGGGGCCTTCGTAGACGCCGTTAGTAAGCGTTAACTTCAGCAATGCTTATATGTACTTCAAGTCCTTAGATGCTAAAGTTCCTATTAGTATCAGTGGAAGTGGTATTTGATGAAGGTCACTTGCAACCTGTGCGATAAAGAGGTTGAAACCAAAGAGGAAGATCTCTATATGACCGTGAAATGGTGCTTTGACGAGATATTAAAGTTGAATGACGTTGAGGTCGATAAAGACCTCAGCCGCGTAATTAGCGTTTGCTCTGATTGCTGGTCCAATAAACTGAAGAAAAAACTCACTGCAGACAACTATTACTGGATGTACGATAAGGAAGTCTAGCTTAAGGAAGAAATAAATGAAGGCCAGAGCCCACATCCTTGTCAAAGGAAGGGTTCAAGGCGTCTTTTTTAGAGACCGCACTCAGAAGGAAGCCCAAAAAAGAAGTATCGTAGGATGGATCCGAAATCTCCCAGACGGATGCGTGGAAGCAGTCTTTGAAGGGGAGAAGGAAAACGTCGGGGCAATGATTGACTTCTGCAGGGTGGGGCCTCCACGAGCAATAGTCATAAGAGTCGATGTGACGTGGGAAAAAGTTACCGGTCTTTATGATACGTTTAGAATACGATAAAGTAGGGCACATAATCGACCGTTTAAAGCATTTTTCAGCAGCGTGACAGAAAGCATGAGCGACGTCGCCAAACCTCAGGCGTTTAACGTCCACGCTACCAGGAAACCCCTTCACCCCGACTCAGCAGTTATCTAGGTTGTTCCCGCAGAGTGTTAAACAGTGTCCAAGATGGTGAAACCGTTGACGGCGATGAGTCAGTGAAACCCCTGTGGGAAGAGGGGGTTCTTCACATGACAGGCTTCGAATCCGAGAATTGGACGGATTGGGAATCGATGTAGAGGCATACGAGAATGTGTGAGAGCGATAACCTGTTTCACGGGTCTCCACGGATAATTCGAGCTCTTTTTGGCGAAAAACAGTGGAGAGGGGTCTGTGGCAGCAGCGAGCCAATTCTTTTTATGAGTCCTGGTCCTTCAGTGCCCAGCTTACAGAGGAGAAGCTGCTCTAAAAAGCCTAGCGAAAGTATCTTGATCACGTCTCTTTCAACGTGGGATCTTTTGACAAGGCGGTGTACTTCGGGGAAGGGCGCGCCCAGAACGAGTACTCTGTCAAAGTCTAACGAAACCCACTCCTCAAAGAGAGCAGATTGACGTGTCGAGAGCCGTCCCTCAACTTCTCCTTTTGCTATATCAATTCGCGTCACTTGAATCGTCAAGGGACGGTTATCGTAGAAGGTAAAGGCTTCAACTATGTTGGTTACAGAGAGCTTTTTCCCGTTGGCGAGTTGGCTGCGAAGAACGTGTAGGGGCAGTAAAACGTCGATGTGTCGTGGAGAGGAGATCCCTACGTCCACGTAAAGCCCATATCCCACCCGTCCCGCGTCGATGATCTTTCCTCTGATTTCATTAAACAGGTTCACGTTTTCCAGGGAGATGGGGGCTAACCCGAATTTCTGGTTGAGGTAACGGGTGACTACGGGGACATCCGATCCGATGACCTCGACTTGAATCCAGTTGTCACCTGTTAGTCCAAGGATCTTAAACTGAATGTCGAGGTCCCCAATGAGTAGAGAGAGGGTGTCCTCAAATACCTGTAAAAAATGTCTCCAACGAAAGCCGTAGCATTTTTCGAGAATTGTTAAAACAACCATCAAGAGGTGGCTCCCGTCAAAGAGGCGAGTTCACTGTGCAAGTGTTTGAGCCGGTTTATTGCCGGAGACCCCAATACGCTGCCTAGGCCCATCGAAAAGGCGGTTAACGCCTCTTCAAAGCTCAATTCTTGATTCCCCTCAATCAACTTATCAGCGAACACGACGATTTTTTCTTCAAGACTTCGTGGGAGAAAGCTTCGTTTAGGAAGCCCCAACTGAGAGGCTTCCGCCGCAGTCATTCCGGAGCCGATGTGTCTCTCGATGATGTGGACGATGGATGTAGGAAGACGAAGGGAACGGGCGATATTGGCTCCCACGACCGCGTGTTCTATCGAATGGGTTCTTGCTCGCCCGATGTCATGAAAGAGTGCACCGATGTGAACAAGGTTCACATCTACGACAATGCCATTTCCAGCTATTTTCTTGGCTATTCTAGTGGCGAGATCGGCCACGGCTTTACAGTGTCTTATGACGTCAGGTGGGCATCCTGCTTTCGTCAGAAGGCTTATCGCCTCGTTTTCTGAAGGCATTTTGCACAAAATGGGTCACATACAGAAGTTCGTGCAGCTCATTCGCTCAGTTCTTTCTCTAATTGCGCGATTTTATTCTCCAAAGTGTCAATTACTTTTTTGTTTTCGAAGTATTGGAGAAGTTTTTCACAGGTCGGACATTTAAAAACGTATTCCATAGCGTCTTCAAAAGGAAGGCGCTCGCACTCCGGTGTGTTACAGTAGTAAAAGTCGTGGCTCCGTTCGTAGTCTAAGCGTTCTTGAAGAATCTTGATAATTCGTTTCTTCTGATTTTTTATGAAGCCTTCAACCTGATCCAGTTGAAGACTCCATCGAAAAATGAACCAGCCAGTGGTTTCATCTCGCACCCCGTCGCACTGGACGATGGAGTGATTATGAAGCTTGAAAAGGATCTTTCTCACGTCATTCAATTTAATTTCGGTTTCTGCGTCTTCAGCGATGTAGGACAGGATCTGGTCGTCGGTGGCTTCCTTAAACTTCTTTAGGGCCATGGCTACTTGAACCGCTTCCTCGCCGCCGATGACCGTCGCAACCTTCCGCAGCACGTCGTCATCTACAAAGATGCTCACAGTATCAAACTCGCAAATTTAAAACTATTATAGGAGTGAAGAGAAACTTAAGTTTTGTTAAAGGCGTCGGATGTTTCAAATTGAAAATCGTCGTTCTGAGATTAAGTCACAGATATGTTCGAGATGACCGAGTCACCTCACACCTGTTCTTGGCTGCAAGAGCCTTTGGAGCCCACGGCGTGATTTACACGGGTCAACGGGACAGGAAAGTTGAAGCGACCATCCAAGAGATTACTGAAGCGTGGGGCGGCCGCTTCGATGTAACCTATGGAATGAAGGCGGCTGGCGTTATGAAGGAGTGGAAGAAGGGGGGTGGAGACCTCATCCACCTGTCCATGTATGGCCTCCCCCTTCAAAACGTGGTGGAAGCCATTCGGACGTCGCCTGCAGATAAACTCATTGTGGTTGGTGGCGCGAAGGTCCCCAAATTCGTGTACGATGAGGCAGATTGGAATGTAGCTGTAACATCTCAACCCCACTCCGAGATCAGCGCCCTAAGCATTTTCCTCCACGAGTTTTTTGAGGGACGAGAGTTATCAAAATCCTTTGAAGACGCAGAGTTAATTGTTGTGCCCCAAGCAAGGGGGAAGAAGATCGTTAGAAAGTCGGGGAGAGAAAGCGGACTCAGCTAGCTAGCTTTCCATGTAGACGCTTTACTTTCCCTTCAATGCCTTCAATGAGCCAACGGAAGGCAGTTACCTTGATTACGACCTCCTCATTATTGTAGACGGTTTCTACCGAGTTAACTTGACTGTGAAGTTCAGAAATGAAGGAGAGGGATTCTTCAGTCAGCGGAAGACTGAAGACGGTGGTGGAGACGTCTCCAATCTCACTGGAGACTAGGCGCTTCAACTCTTCGAGGTTAGTGCCTTTGACTGCGGAAATTAGGATAGGGTTTGGCGCTAACTCCTCAACGCGGTCGAAGCGCTCCTCCAACTCGTTTTCCGTCAATAAATCGATCTTATTTAACGCCGTTACTGTGGGAATACCTCCTGCCCCAATTTCGTTGAGGACTTCCAAGCTGTAGGAGAGCTTCCTCTGTATCTCGTCCAAGGATTCGTGGAAGTCAACGAGGAGGATTATGGCATCAGACAGTATAGTCTCCTCCAAGGTGGAGTGAAAGGCCTCCACTAGGGTCAGGGGAAGCCGGTCAATGAAGCCAACGGTGTCAGTGACCAGCACGCGCCCAACGTCGAGGTCGACGGCCCTCGTTGTCGTGGTAAGGGTCGTAAAAATCCCGAGGTTCACGGATTTAGCCGCGCCTGTCAGAAAGTTAAAGAGAGTGGTCTTCCCCGCGCTTGTGTATCCAGCTAATGAAATCAGGGGAAACCCCAACTCGGTCCGTCGAACCCGATGCAAACCCCGTTGAACACGAATTTTCTTCAGTTCCCGTCGAATGCTGTGGATCTGTCGTTTAATCTCCTCATTGTAAACGTCGACTTCAAACGTTCCGAGGCCTAAAAAGCCAGGTCGCTCGCCCATTCTTGCAAGCCTAACCATCTCTCGTGCTCTTGGTAGTTGATGTCGAAGCCTTGCAAGACGAATTTGTAGGTGTGCTTCGTTAGTCGAGGCGCGTTTGGAAAAGATTTCGAGGATCAGCTGAAAGCGGTCTATGATTTCGACGCCCACGACTTTAGCGAGGTTATAGGATTGAATTGGCTTCAGCTCGTTGTCGAAAATGACCCTTTCAGCATTTACCTCATCGACCAGCTCCGCTAGTTCGCCTGCTTTTCCCTTGCCGATTTGAAACCCCGCGTCAGGTCGTCGTAACTGCTCGACATGTCCCACCACGTTGTAGTCAGCGGCTTCAGCGAGACTCTTCAACTCATCAAGATTTGAACGCTCATAGTTTTTACGTCTCTGAACAAGTATCGCCTTGATGATTCTTATTCCTCCACGTTAACGCTCGTCCCGCTTCTGCACCACCACGACGTCTCCCAAGGTAAGGTCAGTCGGCTTATGCGCATTCACTTCTTCTCCAACTTGAGCCGTCGTGGGGGAGTCCAGAATCTTGATTCTCAGTGTGTTTTCCAGCTTCTTTGCTAAGGCTAGTTCTGGAGTCATTTTCTCTGTTTCCAATTTTTGAAGCAGAGAAATCTTTTCACCGATTTTTCTACTCAGCTCTAAATGAGTTAAACCCAGTTTTTCCCGACCCCGCCTAATCCGTTTACCATAGCCTTCCACGACAACAGAGTCATCGAACATTAATCTTTGTTGAGAGGGTTGAACTCTCATTTGAGGTCTTGCAGGCGTCACCCTTTTTGTTGAAGCCCGCTGGGTTTCAGGTTCGTATCGCCTGCTGGGGGAGCCGGATTTAGAGCACTCGAAGCAAACTAAAAGTTTTGCGCTGTCAATGACCACCGAGAAGGCTCGTCCAAAAATCTGTCTTCCACAGACTTCACAGTCCATATCGGAATTTCCTCTTTTGAGATTCCTTTAAATGATAAGTGGGGTCATTAGTACTTGAAGGTTTCTAATGAGGCAGTCAACGCTTGGGAAAGAGGATGTGGGACATACAAAAGGTCAGGGCGATAGCAAATTACCAGTTTGAATCTGATGTGGGCCACATCTTGTTCCCTGACGAAGTGGAATTGACCTATTCTCGGAGAACGGGCCGGATCAGGCATATCTACCTTGAAGGACAGTTGCTGGCGACGCTGAGGCCCCGCGACGGCTTGTTTTCAATAACGATCTACGGGGCTGAGAGGCTCAAGACCGTTCTGAAACCATTGCAGTCCAGGGTCGTTGCTTGGAAAGAGGTGGAAGAAGTCATCAGGAGCGGTCGAAACCTTTTCGCTCGTCACGTGGTTGCAGCAGACGAAGAAGTTAGGCCTGGAAGCGAAGTGATGGTCACCAATAGAGATGATGAACTTTTGGCTGTGGGTAAAGCTGTGTTGAGCGGGAGGGAGATGTTAGCATTTAAAAGGGGGGTCGCGGTCAAAGTTAGGCGAGGAATAGAAGAGGCGTTGGGTTGATGAGAAAGATGAGTTCTCGCCAGGCAAGAAGGCTTATGAGCCAGCTGGGAATGCAAGTCGAAGAGATCCGGGACACAAGTCAGGTCATAATAAAGACCTCAAAGAAGGAAATCGTCATCGACAACCCAGAGGTCAGTGTTACCCGCATGCAGGGACAGGATGTCTATCAAGTCATGGGCGGAAGCGTCACAGAGAGAGCAGTTCAGGAGAGCGTGGAAGAGCAGCCGCCTGTGATCCCAGAAGAAGACGTGCATCTAGTGGCTCAACAGGCGGGGGTAGCCGTGGAAGCAGCGAGGAAGGCCTTAGAGGCGGCGGAGGGAGACCTAGCCCAAGCCATTTTAAACCTAACACAGACAAGGTGACGATGAATCGGTCGTGCCTTAGGTGAAATCCCTCAATTTCATTTAGAACGTCTTCCCCCCTCAAGAAGCCCCTCAAACAAGGTTTCTCGTCATTTAACCCCGTTACAGGTCTACCTACCCGTCGGAAGGTGTAACTGGACAAGATGATGGATCTGGAGCGAAGTTATAGGTCGGACGGTGGTTACCTTTTTCTAGGGTTGGAGGGTTTACTATTTAAATCGGGCTCTTTCGATCTCGTCGATTCTTCGATGATGGATTCAATATTCTTCTTGAGAATCACGACATCGCCGATCTTCGCAATATGATTCCAGTTGAGGGTCAGCTCCATCACCGCGTCTCTCCGTTCAATAATTTTGTTGGGCACATCAAATTTTCTTCTTCTCGCCCATGTGAGCAGATCGTCGTCGGTGGCGTTCTTCAACCCCAAGTCATTCTTGACTTGGTCGAACAGCTTTTGGACGTTGATAAAGGTGGTGGGGACAAGAGTCCTCTTCAAGGCTTCAGGATCGGGTTGTTCCACCCGTATCACTCGTTCAAGGTTTATTAAGAGCCCGGGAGGGTACCCAACCAATAACTTGACCGCGGATCCCACGATTTTTCCTTCGGAGTCGAGGACGATTCTGTCAGCCAGATCTTCCGTGCTTTTAAAGCCTATTTCGTCACTGAGAGAGATTTTCCGGTTTTTTGCCTCCACCGCATCATTAAGAAGGAGGCATTTCCCTACGTCGGAAAAAGCGATTTTATCAACGTAAGACCAGTCTATCGAACCCTTTTCCGTCTTCATTTTAAGCTCTTGAATTTGGTACGGGATCTCTATTCCCTCGGCCACGGCGTAGTCAACTAGGTTCTCTAAACTCACGAGTTCGTTGGGGGGTAGGTTTAATGTCTGTTGTACCCGGTCATAGAGAGCTTCAAGCCCCGACTTACGTCGGGAAGAAAACGAAAAGCGGGAACGGGGCTTTTCCTCAGGTAGCTGTTCCAAGAGCTTTTGAAGTAATTCTTCCTCATTGAGAGCTTGGACGCGCTGAGTATTATAATCGTAGAGGTTGATTATGATGTTGTCTGGTTCGACACTGAAGTTGGCGACGTAGCCGCAGATGTACCCTTCTTTGTCTACGACCAACCCGTCTATGAGGTCTTCCTCTTTATACGTCTGCATATTCAAGCTAACTGCTACCCCGACGTCCTTCGCTTGTATGATGTAATTTTTACTATTCGTATATGACTTGTGAATATAGAATATAGATAAATAGTCTGGGATTGCTCCTCGGCTACTCTATGGCACCGAGAACGAGGCATAGCAAGGCCATTCTAGTTACTAATCCATACCAGGTTTCTTTGAAGTATCGGGCGTGTGGCGTATAATCCACGTCGGACGTCACTTCGTCTACCCTCGGCAGCGGATGAAGGACAATTAGGTTACTCTTCGCGTTTTGGAGGGTATTCGAGCTTATTCTGTAGACGCCCTTAATCTTCTCGTATTCCTCTTGGTCGGGAAAACGCTCCTTCTGGATTCTGGTGACATACAACACGTCAACATTGGGTATGACGTCTCCGACCTCGTTTGTTTCAACGACCGTTACCTCGTTGCTGACGTCGTTTACAATTTCCCGTCGCATCTCCAAAGTCTTTGGAGAGACCAGGTAAAGGGTTGTGTCGTAGAGGGAGAGGGCGTAAGCCAGCGAATGGACGGTGCGCCCGTACTTCAAGTCTCCCACTAACGCCACCGACAACCCGTCTATCGTCCCCAACTCCCGCTCCATCGTGTACAGATCTAACATGGCTTGCGTGGGATGCTCTCCACCACCCGAACCAGCGTTTATTACGGGAACCACAGCGACTTCAGAGGCCAGTCGCGCCGCGCCTTCCAAGAAATGTCGTAAAACGATGACGTCCGCGTAGTTTTCCAGGACCCGGATGGTGTCAACCAGGTTTTCCCCCTTCACCACGGAGCTCACTTGGGACTCTGGAATGCTGATGTAGTTACCGCCAAGTTTGAGTATCGCGGATTCAAAGCTCAAGCGGGTTCTCGTACTCGGTTCGAAGAATATGTTGGAAAGAACCTTTCCATCAAGCATCTTCGAGCCACCCATGGTCAGGGGCTCCATGAGTCGCGCGACATTTAAGACGTGTTCAACCTCATCCCTATTGAAGTCCCTTATGGAGACTATGTCTCTTCCCTTAAAACTCACTGCTCTCCATCACCATCCCGTTTCATGCATCTGTTCAAGGCGTATCCAGTACCTTTAAGAAGTCTTTAACAGGATATATGTTTACTGAAGGATTATATAAAGGGTGAATTATTTGACTTTGGAAGAAGAGCTCCATGTCAAGAAGATTCGGGAAGGCACCGTCATAGATCACATCACTGCGGGAAGTGCCTTGTCAGTACTCAAGATTTTGGGGTTAACGGGTTCAGGGGACAACGTAGTCAGCATCGTCATGAATGTGCCAAGTCAAACAATTGGGACGAAGGACATCGTCAAGATTGAAGGGCGGGAGTTAAGTCCCGATGAGGTGGATCGAATTTCCCTCATCTCCCCGAAAGCCACCATCAACATCATAAGAAGTTACAAGGTTGCGGAGAAACAGAAGACAAAGATGCCTAACGTCATCAGAGGCATCGTGAAATGCGTTAACCATTCATGTATCTCCAACAGTAATGAGCCCGTGACGCAGATATTTATTGTGGAAAACGAGGAACCGCTGAGAATACGATGTCACTACTGTAATAGGGTCATGAACAAGGAAGACGTCATCGGACAATTTTAAGATCCATCCCATCGTCTTCACCAACAAGTCAGTGGGCAGGAGCAACCGGAAACCCACGCCCACACAGTCCCTGCATGCTAGCCATCCTCCCCCTTTACCCCTTTTTTCGATAAGTTACAAGAGATCCATGGATATTCTGATGCCCTTGTTCAACCCCCAAGTACCTCTCAAGAAGCCAAACATGTAGGTAAAGTCAATGTTCTCGCCGGGCTAGAAGGTGATGGAAGCAATCACCTGCAAAGTGAGACACATCGCACGGGGTATCCTGGGCATAGTTGTCCGCAGCGGGTAAGGTTCTTACGGTACGCGCAGGGGTCGAGTCTCTCACATTTTTCCGCGTGTGGAGGAGGGGTCAATCGAAAAAAATTTTTCTTGGAAGGAGCATAAATCGCAGCGTATTTCATCAAAAACGCTTAAAAAGCGGTCCGTTGTATAGGGAAATGACACGGATAAACTACGCATTATCCCATGTAAAATCCGTCTGAACGGCCCCGAGAGCGTCCGAGGATCGGCGGACTATACACGTCGACTTGATGAACCTTGTGAGGAGCTGGGTCGACACAGGCTAAAGCTAGTTAGCTGAAAAGGCTGGGGAAGTCCCTTGGAGACGTGTTCGGGCCATTGCAGGAGCGTGATCCAGTTTCCTTTTTTGGAAAGGAACTGATTCCCGTTAAGTCTAAATGTCTTTAAGAATAGGGGAACAAAGGCGCATTCAAGTCTCATAGAGCTACAACGTGACAGCTTAGGGATCAAGGGAAAGGTTAATTATTTCCCAGACGCACCTTTGAGCTGTGGGTGATAAACATGTGTGAATTTACGGTTTTTCTTGATGGTGAAAGAGTGTTTGAGGACTCTGTTTTCTGCAGTGTTAAAGCGGGAGAGCTTCTTTTTAAGGACATCTTGGGTCAATCGAAGCGGTTTTCGAAGTGTCACATCGTTGAGGTGAATGTTGCTGCGGAGAAAATCGTTCTAGAGAAGGATTGACCTGTTTTCTACGGGATTGATAAGGCTGATTCCGGGTAAAATCTGGGACTTCTGATTCTCAATTAAGCTTCTCTGTTTGGTCAATACAGGTTAAGCTAAGAGGAGGAGAGATATGAGATGGGAGCATTGAAGCGTCCAGATGTTAAGCGAAACGGTGTTATCGGTTTGAACAGGTTATTCGCGCGAATTTTGAGATCTCTTCGAGTCCACAATATATTTTTGTGGCAGTTAAGAGGGATGGAACTTCAAAGGCGCGGGTGTCTCTCCACATGAATTTACCGAGACCGTCCAATTCAACGGGGACGGGTTGGAAGTTGATGTGCGAGGATTCAAGAATTTTTATGGCTTCCTCCGAGAGGTTATCCCTTTTGATGATGTAGAGAATGTTTTTACTCATTGCCAAAGCCTCATCTCATCGCGTTCAATAGTATAAGCTTATAGGATATATAAAACAATAATCTTTCATGTTTGAATGGTTTTGGTGTGAAAGGTCTTGATCATCGTTTGTACGGGGATAAGTGGTAGTGGACGGCGGCAAGCAATTGTAGCCATGATGGATTTGGCTCGGAAGAAGGG
>JAOZHB010000019.1 GCA_026015035.1 Candidatus Bathyarchaeota archaeon
AGCTTCTATAACCCATTTTCTTCACTTCTTTTCTATTGATTATACATCCGTTCATAAAAAAGATGTACGCATATCGAAATACGCTACCCCTAATTAAATATATGCCTTTTATCGTTGGATTTTTCAAAATATGAGAGTAGAGTGAAAATAAATAAGATTTTGAGTTAGCTAGCTGTAGGTATAAGAGATACCTACATTACTCAATCAATAAAAAGTCAAAGAAGCCATAATTCAACCTTCTTTCCCGAAAAGAAACTGGGTTCTTGGTGCGGCTGCCGGGATTTGAACCCGGGCTACCAGCTTGGCAAGCTGGTGTCCTAGACCAGGCTAGACGACGGCCGCTCATGAAGTAGATAAATACAAGGCGAAGGATTGTTTTAAATCCTTTTCGCATTTTAAAGCGTTCTTGGGAACCCTAGAAGGCCTTAATGCAGGAAGGATCACCACATCACGACCGACCTGCGTCGCGATATTGCATGAAAGGTGACGCGACGGGCGGTGTAAGGCTGCCCCCAAGGTAGCTTCAAACAGGGAACGCATATGCGGAACCGTGAAAAGAAGACGTGAATACTCGTGGGAAACAGGCCATCACTGTAACTCCGCGAAGACGTCCCAGAAAACGGAGGTAACGTAGTCGCTGGATCGTCGATATCCTCTCATCTTGGCAAGGCGCTGTATGGCTTTGTGAGCGCCTGAACCGTACTGCATCGCCTTTTTGGGGCGTCGGGTAATGGTCTCAGATAGACCAAACAACCTCGCCGTCTCTCGGAGAACGGGTTTCCTGAGGGTGTCCTGTGAACTCTCGACTTTGAGGTGGGTTGGAAAGCTTGATGCCTCGTGGATTACCTCAAGGTCCACGAAGGGAAGGACGAGGTCGATGTTGGTGGCCAAGGCAATGCCCTTATCCCGTTGCAGATTCACGTCAGCCAGGTGTACCACGTCGATCCACAAGGCGTCAGCCAGCTCTGCAGCGCCCCGTTTGAGGATGCGACAATACCTCGCGTATCCTCCAAACAGTTCGTCAGCGCCCTGACCGGCAAACACCCGTCCCACGCCGTCCCTCATGGCGGCTTCAGCAGCGACGTAGAGCGGTAAACCAACGCTGATCTTCATTAAATCGTCTTCCTCTACCGCGTATATAACCTTACGAAGGTAGTTTTCAGCTTCGTCAAGGGAGATAACCGTTTCACGAAGGGGGCAGCCAAGCTCTTCCGCGGCCTGTTCAGCCACCGCGACGTCGTGGGAGTCTTCGAAGCCAGCCACATAGAGAACGGGCGTCACCCCTTGATCCATGACGCATTGAGCCACGAGCGAGCTGTCCACGCCGCCGGAAAAGAAGACGCCCACCTCTCCAGCGTCCTGCAGATACGCCTTTACAACTTTTTGGAGAAGCCCCTTCAACCTTTGAGCGGCGGCGCCAAGATTTATGTCAACTAGTGTAGGTCGCTGCAAGGCCACGGCACGACGTTGAATACGTGTTTTATTCGTGATGACGGCTACATGCCCTGGGGGAACGGCAGTGACGGCGGTGATCCCTATGCTCCACAGGGCCTTCCTCTCCGACGCAAACCCGGAATATTGCTCGTTTTCACCCCAATAGAGGGGTTCAACGCCGAGGACGTCACGGGCCACAGTAATACGTCGACCATCCAGTATAGCCAAGGAGAAGCTTCCACGAAGTCGTGTAATGACCGTCGACATGCTCATGGCATCAATGCCATCGTCGTTCGTCACCGCGTTGTCGAACAAGGACGCGGCCTCGTGGGAACTACTCAAAGCTTTAAACGGCTCTGTAAGAGCGTGCGCGTCGCAGGCAGTACCACGTAGCCGTCCCTCGATGGCTAGAAGGAACTTCCCCTCGAAATTGCAGACGCGTTGAACAGGCGAATCGACGCTCACGGTGAAGCCGCATGAGCCGATGGCTTTATCGCGTCCAGCCGTCAGCGAGGGAACGACGTGATCCTCACCATTAAACATGAGGATGTTTCCCACAGCGAAGGAGGTCTTCGCTCGAGCGTGATGACGCATCGTCGAAAGCATCTGTCGCATGGGGTTAGAAACGTCGCCACCAGTCTTACTGATCAACCCAGCGTTCGGCAATCCACGTCAAGCCTCCCTAAACGTCGCAGAGGATAATTACAGGCCTAAAGGGGTCGGTGTATTAATTAGTTTTATAAGTCTCTGAAAAGAAGGTATATATCCTTTACCCAGTGAAGGGGTACACATCTTGGTGACTGCATGAGAGCTTTAATTCTCGCGGGCGGTTTTGGGACGAGGCTCAGACCCTTGAGCTGTACGCGGCCTAAACTGATGTTTCCCATCGCTAACAAAACACTCCTCGACTGGATCGTGGAGAACCTCGCTAAGGAAGGGGTGACGAAGGTCGTTCTGGCCGTGAACTACATGGCGGACGCTCTTGAACGAGAGTTTGGGTCGTCCAAGTACGGAGTGGAAATAATCTACTCCCGCGAAAAAAAGCCCTTGGGAACGGGGGGCCCCATTAAAAAGGCTGAAAACCTCCTACGTGAGGACAACGCTTCGTTCCTCGTGTTGAATGGCGACATCATCTCCGCCATAAGCTATTCAGAACTGTATCGGACGCATCAAAACTTCGGCGGAACGGGAACCATCGCCCTCCATGAAGTGGAGGACCCCACCCGGTTCGGAGTCGTCGAGTTGAATGAACACCGAATCAGCCGGTTTGTCGAAAAACCCCGACGGGAAGAAGCCCCCAGCAACCTCGTCAACGCCGGCGTGTACGTGTTAGACCAGTCGATCTTCGACGTCATCCCACCCGAGACCAAGGTGTCCATCGAACGGGAGGTCTTCCCAACGCTGGTGGCCAGACGAAGCCTCTATGGATACCAGTTTCAAGGTCTCTGGATTGACACGGGAAAACCCAGCGACTACTTCTTGGCGAACAGATCAATTCTGGACCGGATCGCGGGGACGACACCCCTCGTCGACGAGGGCACGAGCGTCAGTACAAAGGCGAAGATTATACCGCCCTCGATCATTGGAGCCAGCGTGAGTGTGGCAGAGGACGCCTGCATCGGTCCTTACGCCTCGATCGGTGACAACGTGACGATTGGCAAGGGATGCCGCGTGGAAGACACCATCGTGTTTCCCCGCGCGTGGATCGAAAACTACACATCGATCACGGGGGGGATCATCGGAGAGGGCGCGATCATCGGGCGTTGGGTCAAGGTCGAAGAGGGGTGTATTGTTGGTGACCACGTCGTGATAAACGATAATGTGACTTTGACGAAGAACGTGAAGATCTGCCACAGTAAAGAGGTAAGCGAGAGCGTCCTTCAGCCGACCACCATCATGTAACCCGCGTCAACGGGTGAACAAAGTTTAAAACCCTTATCAATAAAACACTATCCAGAAGTCACCACCTCAAAACGAGTGGAAGATGAATTGAGTGCTAAGACTCTCTTTGGAACGAATGGGATTCGAGGCGTCGTCAATCAAGAGTTAACCCCCGAATTCGTGGTCAAGGTCGGCGTCGCGATCGGAACCTACTTCGGAGGAGGCCGCATCCTCATCGGACATGACTGCCGAACCAGCAACACCATTTTCTTATACGCGATCACCGCGGGATTGGCCTCAACAGGCTGCACCGTGCTGGTGGGGGGGTGCGCGCCTACCCCTGCCCTCCAATACGCGGTGAATTGTTTTAAGCTGGATGGCGCGGTCATCGTCACAGCAAGCCACAACCCTGCCGAATACAACGGCATAAAAGTCGTCGGGTGCGACGGCACAGAGATTCCACGGGAAGAGGAAGAAAAAATCGAGAAATCGTTCTTCGAAGGAAGCTTTACCAGAAGCGCGTGGAATCAACTGGGAAGCATCCAACCGTTTCCCGGAGTGATTGACACGTATAAAGAGGCTGTGAAGACCCATCTCGACGTTGAAGCCATCGGGCGAACGCCCTTCAAAGTCGTCGTCGACCCCGTAAACAGCGTTGGCGGCCTCGTCACCCCGTCACTACTGAAGGACTTGGGATGCACCGTTGTGACCATCAACGCCCAATTGGACGGAGACTTTAGCAGGCCACCGGAGCCGAAACCAGAAACCTTAGGGGACCTGTCTGCAACCGTAAAGGCCTTGCACGCTGACCTCGGCGTGGCCCACGACGGCGACGCAGATCGATGCATGTTCGTCGACGAACAGGGAACCGTCGTCTGGGGCGACAAAACGGGTGCCGTCCTCCTGGACTACGTCCTGAAAAAGATTGGAGAGAGCACCGTCGTCACACCCATCAGCTCGTCCAAGCTCCTTGAGGACATTGTGAAGCGGAACGGGTCGAAACTGGTCTGGACCCTCGTGGGGTCGACCATTGTGACGCACACGATGAAGGACATGGGAGCTGAAGTCGGGTTCGAGGACAATGGAGGCTTCTTCTACGCCCCGCATCAACCCGTCCGCGACGGAGCCCTCGCCGCATCCATGATGCTTGAAGTCCTAGCGAAAAGCGGGAAGCCCCTGTCAAAGCTAATCGAGGACTTACCAAAGTACGCACTCGTCAAGGAACGGATTGAGTGCCCTAACGACAAGAAGCCACAGGTATTGGCGAAGGTGTTGCAGCAGACAGAAGGAATGAATCGTCTCACCATCGACGGCGTTAAAATCTTCTTCGACGACGGCTCGGTGCTGGTTCGGCCTTCGGGAACCGAAGCCATCTACCGCGTCTACGCTGAGGCACAGAAAGAAGAGCGGGCTAAAGAGATAGCGGATTGGGGCGTCACGCTGGTGACGAAGGCACTTTAACCCACGGCCCAAATAGAATTAACGAGGCATTTCCTAGAGCGTCAAGGACAGACACTGGTCTCATAGGAAACAGGAGAACGGGTCTCCCGAGACTTCAGCAGTGTCCGATAAACCATCAACTAGTGTACAGAAGAAAAGGTTTTACGTTCTCAAGTGCCTATTAAAGGGTGTTTGGTGGCTTCATGTTAGTCTGGTTAGATATTTTAACCCCGAAGCAAGTGTTTTTCCTCGGCGAGCTGGGTCGACGGCTTGAGGCCCGGGGCCACAGCGTTTTTCGCACGACAAGGCGCTACAAGGAAGTCGACGAGCTCCTACGACGACGAAGTATTAACGCTGTCTCGGTTGGTCGACATGGAGGAGCGTCCCTTGAAGGAAAGCTGACGGCAAGCGCCGAACGAATTAGCCAGTTATCAAAGATCATCAACAAGTTAAATCCGGACATGTCCGTTGCCTTCGCCTCGCCCGAGGCCGCCCGCGTCTCCTTCGGCCTCGCCATTCCCCACTACACCGTCAACGACTCTCCTCACTCTACGGCGGTAGCTCGCTTGACAATTCCCTTTGCAGCGAAACTCTTTTCCCCGGCAGTCATATCCAAAAGGGTGTGGAGGCGATTTGGGGCTAACCCGGAGATGATCGTGCAATACAATGCCCTGGACCCCATCGGGTGGCTTCGAACCTTCATCCCAAACCCTAGCGTCCTTTCCGAGTTAAACCTTGACGTCTCCGAGCCGATGGTGGTTTTCCGGGTGGAGGAGGCCTTTGCCGCGTACCTTCTGGGTCACGTTTCAGAGCGAGAGTCTGTTATCATCCCCATCATAAACCATGTCATCAACAGCCATGAAGACCCACCTCAAATTGTGGTTCTGCCGCGATACGCGGAACAGATCCAAGTGTTACGAGCGGTTTTCCCCCGACGGGTTACTATTCCTCGGAACGTGATAGACGGTCCAAGCCTTCTCTTCTTCACGTCGGTCTTCGTTGGGGCAGGAGGCACCATGACGGCGGAAGCCGCGTTACTGGGGACGCCTACAATTTCATGTTTTCCTAGCGAGCCAACCATCGTGGAAAAATACCTTATAAAGAAAAAACTGGTTTACCGAGAGACCAAGTCGGAGAAAGTGGCCAAAAAAATCCAACAAATCCTCGCCAACTTAGACGACATGAGGAAGAACCAGAGGGAGAAAGCTAGAAACCTCACGTCCACGATGGAGGACCCCATTGAAGTAATAATGAAAGAAATAGAAGGCATCTAGCTAAGTCGACATCCATGTAGTCCGAGTCACCCGTGTTCCATACGTGGCCACTCCTCCCCTTATTCACCATGCTCCTTCGATAAGGACATTGAAAAACCCATCCTCGATGTCTGATACGGAGTGGATTTTTGAAGGCCTTAAGTCGCTAATCACGGCATCAATGGAACGGCGGATGAAAAAGGTGGGGCTTTCGATGGTAGTGTGTGTGCTTCCGATCAAGGAGGCCTTTTCGTGGCGTTCTCTTCGAACCTCATCGCTACATCGTAAAAGCAAGACGAAGAACTGCTTTCATAAATCGTATATATTCCATCCCGCTGAGTTTAGATTTGCCACCCCATCGATCTACGAATTCAATCGGTATCTCACAGACGCGGAAACGCCGTTTCTCGCAGAGGGCAACCATTTCAACTTGAAATGCGTATCCGTTAGACGCAACCTTCGACAGATCTATGCTACTCAACGCTGTGGCACGGTACGCTCTGAAGCCACTTGTGGGGTCACGGGTTTTTAAGCCGAATAAGAAGCGGGTGAAAAAGCCGGTTGTCTTACTGATTATCCGCCGCGTGAGGGGCCAATCGGGGGTTTTTCCACCCGGGATGTAACGTGAGCCGATGACCAACTCGTATCCTTCCTCCAGTTTCTCCACGAACGCGGGGATGAACCGCGGGTTGTGTGAGCCATCGGCATCCATCTCGATCAAGCCCTCAAAGCCCAGGGAAAGGGCTGTTCGAAAGCCGTCTTTGTACGCGCTTCCAATGCCCAGCTTCGCATCCCGAGTGATGACGATGATTCGTCCATGTTTTGCAGAAAGCTCTTTTGCCAGGTCGCCGGTACCGTCGGGGCTGGAATCGTCGACAATAATAATGCTTCCGTCTACACCAGACGCGTTAAGAACTGCAAGGATTTGGGGAACTAAGCCTTGAAGGTTTTCTCGTTCATTGTACGTCGGAATGATTATCGCCGTCTTCATGGACACCGCTCTTTCACCGAAGCCCAGTCACCAAGTAAACCTGCGTTTCCCTAGTATTTGGAGGCGTCGATAATAATGTTTAGGATGAAGATAGCTTTACCGACGTTTATATTCCGCTGAGGGTCCATCTACTCGCAATGGTTATCGTACAAAACAACCCACGGATAAGCGTCAGCCAGATGCTCAGCGCGTACGAAAGCCAGAATACCAAGCGAGTCTACCGAGGCGTGTTGAAGGGCTTTCTCTCCTTTATTTATCCAGACCTCACAGACGAGAACCTTGACTCGCTCAGCCTCAACTACCTCGACTCACCTCGCGACCTCCGCGACGACCTCTTATCCTACAAGGAGTCACTGGCAGGACAGGCTCCAAAAACCAAAACACTGAAGCTCTCAATCGTCAACCAGTTCCTCAAGCTGAATGGAATCAGCCTCCCTGAGTTCCTCTCGAAGCGTGTATTCGCCATGAAGGAGAAAGGCGCGATCTCCGATGAGAGGATACCCACCAACAACGAGCTTCGAAGGATCTGCGAATACCTCCCAGTACACGGAAAGGCGCTGGCTCTGGTCTTGGCGTCGAGTGGGATGCGGGTGGACGAAGCCATCCAGATCCGCGATTCTGATTTAGATCTCAGCCGAAACCCCGTCCACGTGACGGTCAGAAGCGAGACCACGAAGACAGGGAGAAAGCGAATCACATTCATCTCCCCTGAAGCCAAGGAGGCGCTTGAGGAGTGGCTCACCTTCCGCCCGAAGTACCTTGACCAAGCGCGCGCTAGGAGCGCCATGTACGCCCGAGAGGGACGATACGACGGTATCTTATTCCCATTTACCTCCGGAAACTTCAACAACATCTGGAACAACGGACTGCAGAGAGCCGGATTGTACGAGACGGATGGCAGAACGAATCGGGTGACGATGCGTCCCCATAACTTAAGAAAGTTCTTTCGGCTGCGGGTGGGCCGCTTCGGAAGAGATGAGTCTGAGGCGTTAATGGGCCACCAGACGGGTCTCAACCGAGTCTACGCTGATTTTGGAGGAGTTGATGGAAAGGCACGACTGGCGTCCGCCTACACGAAGGCTATTCCAGAGCTAAGTATCTACGGGGTAAAGAGCTTCCAGCTGGAGAAGGAAATTCTAGATAAGCAAAGCAAGTTCGAGACAATCATAACCAATCTGTCGCTGGAGAACCTCGCGTTGAAGCGGCAGTTCTCGGCAATGGATGATAAGGTACAAAGTCAGGACGCGAAACTTCGGGAAGTAGTCGACGGAATCAGCGAACTTAAGACGACCCTCTCCACGCTTCGACGCCTCGTA
Source organism: Candidatus Bathyarchaeota archaeon (assembly GCA_026015035.1). Lineage (GTDB taxonomy): Archaea > Thermoproteota > Bathyarchaeia > RBG-16-48-13 > DAOVBJ01. The sequence continues at coordinate 8,316 of JAOZHB010000019.1, forward strand.
GATAAACAGTAAATTATTAATTTTTTCTTCAAGCGCGCGCGCTCTACCTTTGTCGGATTGCTAACCATGAATGTCCTTCAATCTTGTTTTTAACAATTCTTTTTTTCCATCCAAGACAACAATCTCGGCATTTTCATCTTCATTTCCAGCAGGTATTCGATATAATCCAGTTCCGCCTTCATGGATGAATTTGGTATACTTTCTGTTGTCGTCACAGAGGAGCCTTTCTCCATTGTAAAGTACCTCACAATCTGCGATTACCTTAGTAGGACGAACTTCTATCGCCATGTGGCTTATAATGGGTGTCTGAACAAACGACTCCCTTATAGTAAGATTAATCGGAAAGTACGCGTGTTGTGTTTCCTTTTTCATTATATGCGGTTCGTGTAATGATTCTTTGAATTTACCAGCTGTATGCCAATTTTTTTCTTCAAGTGAAACTGGGCATCCTAAACTATTTAGACGATTTGCTAGATCTTGCCGTTTTTCAATTGTATCATCAAGTTTTACTAGGTGTCGTCCAGTAATATCACTAAATGGACGTAATTTACCTAACTCGATTAGAATAGTTCGATCAGGATTAATACCAAAAGCCATTCCAGCTTCAAATAAAATATTAGGTCTAGCTTGAGGAGTGAGTTCTTTTTCATAATGTTTCTCATCAGGTTCTCGAAAATGTTCTCTTAGCCGTGCCTCGTCGTCTGGTGTCATTAAGACAATTATGACCTGTGCTAACGAAAATGCCTTTTGTAACACTTCTCCGATATATAGAGTTCCCTTACGAGTTTCTGGAACAACTTCGGCGAATTCAAAAGGTTCCAATTTTATCGAATGAAGAAATTCAAATAAAGCATCACGGGATTTACGATTACGTCCTCGGACTACGAAGACCTTTTTAGATTTGTCATCTCCTTCTTTAATCTTTGCTTGTCCATCTGAAAAAGCTTTATACAATCTATAAACTTCAGGAGTGACCCAATATGATCCATCGTAATTTTTTTCGAGAATTCCTTCACCATATAGTTCAAAGAGAATTCTATTTAATGAAGTGGGTGTATTGCCTGTAATTTTCGCAATCTCAGTCCAATACTTTGCATTTTCAATAATAATTGCCTTGAGAACATCTCCTTTTCTTGTTCCCCAATGTTTTGGACGATTTTCCTTTCGGGTTCACCTAAATCTAAATTTTAGACATCTTGTATGGCTGTATAAATAATAACAATGTACGGATTTGTATTTGTTTGGGTTTGGGACTAAATTTTAATCCCAAGCGCGTACGTTCCAGTCCGTTAGCTTCTTGTCAGCGGTTTCCACAATCGCGAAGTAAAATCGACGGTGTCCCTCAAGACCTGCAAATTATCCAACTTGACGCCACTCTTCTCAGCTTTCTCCTTCAGCAAAATATAGGTGAAAATTATTCCATGGAGGAGACGAAGCGACTCTGAATCGTCAAGGAGGTCAATAGCTTCAATTACATCAGCTTTGGCGATATTCATTTCAATTCTCTCAGGTGTATACCAGTAATAAGCAGGATACGGGTATTCACCACTCTCAGTGTCGATCTTTTTTCCGATCTTACCCTCCAGCACCATCCGCTTCAAATGCCTTGAGAGTGTTGCAGCACTTAACCCCGTTTCCCTCTCAAGCTCACCTGTCCTGTGACGCTCGCCATCCATGAGAACCTCTCTGATGAGTTTTTCTGATTTTCTCCACACAGCCACTTGCTTGGCGCCAAGACCTTAGCGCGCGCTCGCTTCAAACCGAAAAGACACTATATCTTATTCATCGATCATTTCAATCTGTTTTCCAGTACTCTACGAAGTGGCTCTCCTTAAAAAAAGAGGGGGAGGGCTTGTTACATCTTCATGTATTTGTGGGGGTTCGCTTCGAAGGCTTTCTGGCATCCTGGAGCGCAGAAGTAGAAGGTCTTTCCCATGTGAGTCATCTTCCACTTCGCAGTCTTCTCATCGACATCCATACCACAGACCGGATCTCTCGCCATTATCTCACCTCCCCTCCACTTGGTACTCGGGTTGTATTTTCGCTCTTCGCAGGAGATTGGCGTTAGTGACCACGGTGATTGAGCTAATGGCCATGGCGATCTCAGCGATTACGGGGTGGGCCAGACCCAACATCGCGAAGGGGATCATCACGATGTTGTAGATGAAGGCCCAGAAGAGGTTCGTCTTAATCTTTCTGAAGGTTGCTCTCGACAGTTTTATCGCTTTGACGACTCCGGAGAGGTCGCCTCTCACGAGCACGACGTCTCCCGCCTCAATGGCGATGTCCGTACCGGTTCCTATGGCGATGCCTACGTTGGCCTGTGTCAATGCAGGGGCGTCATTGATGCCGTCGCCGACCATGGCGACTAAGCCCACTTCGTCCTGAAGTCTCGTAATTTCAGCTACTTTCTGGTCTGGGAGCACTTCAGCTAACACCCGGGATATCCCCACCTTCCTCGCGATTGCTTCACCAGTCCGCATGTTGTCACCAGTAAGGATCGTTGTTTGAAGGCCCATCTTCTCGAGTTCCGCGATA
>JAOZHB010000006.1 GCA_026015035.1 Candidatus Bathyarchaeota archaeon
GGTGAGTTCTCTTGCGGTTCTACTGTTGCCTAGCTAGCGAACGAATCTGGCCATTATGGGGTATTGGAGGGTTATCATTTCGAGGAGGGCGGGCTTTCCAGACTGGTTCACCTTGAGGGCTCGTTTAATGGCAGGTATGACCTCGTCCGGCTCTTCCACGCGCTCGCTGTACATGCCGAGTCCTTCGACCATCTTCGCGGTGCTGAGGGTGCTTGAGGGTGTGACTGCGCTTGTGGGTGGATGGTGTCCTGCGCCCCAGAAGCCTGGGCCGTAGCCGGCGAAGCCGGAGTTGTTGATGTGGATTATGAGGATCGCTACCTTCTCTCTGACCACTGCCTCGTAGTTGCCTATCTGGTACATGATGCCGGCGTCGCCCGTGACGTCTACGACCTGTCTCTCCGGGTAGGCGAGCTTCGCCCCCATGGCGGCGCCCAAGGTGAATCCTAAGCTGCTGCAGTTTCCCCAGCCGATGAAGCCGCGTGGGATGAGGGGTTCGTAGATGGTGCTCAGCTGGTCTCGGGTGTTCCCTGCGTCATGGGTTACCGTGGAGTTCTTTCGGTCAAGGGTGTTCATCAGTTCCACGTATACTCGGTAGGGGTTGATGGGCTTCTCGTTGGACTCGATGGCGTCTTTATACTTCTTCGCCTTCTGGTCCTTGAGGCTCGTTATCTTGTTCACGAGGGCTTCGTTCGTTGCTCTGCCTTGAGGTCCCGCTTGTTTCCGAACCTCCGCGATCATCTGCTGCAGTACGAGTTTTGCGTCGCCGATGACTGCGTGGTCCACTAGGTACCGGGTGTTGATGTCCCGTTCGTCGATGTCACACTGTACGATGACCTTTCCTTTACCACTGAAATTATGTTTGAAGTCTCCAGGTGCAAGGCTCTCCCCTATGCCAAGAACTAGGTCTGCGTTGCCGAGGAAGTGGTCTACCGGGATGCCCCTCACACCGATATCTAGTGGGTGGTTCGCTGGGATCACACTGTCCGCCAAAAGTGATGACAGGACTGGTGCTTGGACGAGTTCCGCAAACTCGCGGAGTTCGTCGCACGCGTCCCCGTAGAAGATGCCCTGTCCCGCGTAGATGACTGGATTCTTCGCAGCGAGCAGCGCTCGAACAGCGACTTCGACGTCGCGGGGATCGCCGGGATACTTCCAGCCTTTGACGGGCACGTATGGGAACTCTGTCTCGTCGTATTCGCCCCAGTTGGGTGTTGCGCCACGACCGCCAGAGGTGTTTAAGATGACGGGTCCACGTCGACCGGTTCGTAGGTAGGTGTACGCGCGTCGCATGAATTCGGGTATTCGATTGCTTGTAGGTACATATGCCGCCCACTTAGCGATTCCGCTGTATTGTCCTGTGATGTCAAACCGGTTATGACCGAGCTGGCTGAGGGGAGGGCCGTTCATTAACCCTAAAATGGGTGTGCTGTCTTCCATGGCTTGCGCGACTGCGCCGAGGGCGATCTCCGATCCGACGGGGAACGTGCCGCCTTGAACGTTGAATACACCGATTTTTTTTCCGTTTGAAGCCCGTGAGTAGCCATCCGCGAGGGCTACCGCAAACCGTTCATTCCGCATCATGACAATGCGGAGGTTTTCTTGGTGGGCCGGGTTCACCATGTTGCCTACAGGCATCACGCTAAGAAATTCGGTTCCTTCCTGCTGTAGAATGCGTATGATACCGTTCTCTGGTTTCAAGAATTTTTCCTCCGTTTTAGTGAAGTAGGACAATTGGTTGTTCCTTATAAATGAATTGTTCGCTGGTCCTGTTCACTTTACAGAGGGCTGCTCTATTGTCGCGGTAATTACCGGAGAACATGAAAACCACATCGCATCTAACTCTCTCGACTAAACACTTTTAAATCCCTTTTTAACACCTATACCACAGCATACAAACAACAAAGGTTGGAGAAAAGGAAACACATGGTTAGGCTATATGAATACAAAGGAAAGGAACTGCTGAAGACCGTTAAGATCCCGATTCCTGAAGGCTATGCAGCTTCAACACCCGAAGAGGTGAAGAAAGCAGCAGAGCAGATTGGAAAACCCGTGGTCATTAAAGCGCAGATCTTTGCAACAGGACGATTCAAAGCCGGTGGAATCAAGTTCGCAGACACTCCTGAAGAGGCTGAGAAGGTGGCGAAGGAGCTCATAGGCTCCGAAGTCAAAGGCTTACCGGTGAAGGAGGTGCTGGTCGAGGAGAAACTTGACATCGAACAGGAGTTTTACACCGGTGTCATCGTTGACCCTTCACGAGAGGTCAGTGGCCCCGTGCTCATTTTCAGCACTGCAGGAGGCGTCGGCATCGAAGAGGCCGCGAGGGAATTCCCTGATAAGGTCTCCCGCATGAACGTGGATTACCAGAGGGGGGTTCGACCATACGACGCCTTCAACCTCGCATTGAAGGCGGGTGCCCCCCGCCATCTGTTGAACCCTCTGAGCGTAGCCATCTGCGGCGTTTACGAGGCCTTCGCAAAGTATGAGGCCCGCTCAGCAGAGATCAATCCTCTCGTGTTGACGACGGACGGTAAGATCATCGCTGCGGACTGCCGCATCACCGTTGACGACTCAGCTATATTCCGCCATCCAGAGCTGGGGATCCGCTTGGCGCGCGAGTTTCAGAGGGACCCAACAACCCTGGAGCTGGTTGCTTGGACCATCGAGGAAGGCGATTACCGAGGGAACGCTTTCTTCTCTCAGATGGTGACGACGATCGATGAGCCAGGCTACGTCGGCTACCACGGCATTGGGGGTGGAGGAGCCATCCTAGGGGTCGACGCCTTAAACAGGCAGGGCCTGAAGATCGCGAATTACTCCGACTCCAGCGGCGATCCCACCGCTTCAAAGGTATATCGATTGGCGAAGACCATTCTGGCGCAGCCTGGAATCGAGGGCTTCTTACTCGGAGGATTCATCGTTGCGAATCAAGAGCAGTGGCACCACGCTCACGGGCTTGTGAAGGCGCTTCGGGAGGATCTTGCGGATAAACCCGGCTTCCCCGTCGTGCTTCTGATCTGTGGAAACCGGGAACCGGAGTCAAAGGCGATTCTCGATGAAGGCCTAAAGGACATGCCAATACGATTCGAAATATATGGTAGTGAGTATGTCTTCAATCCAGACTTTATAGCGGAGAGGATGCGAGCACTCATAGACGAGTATCGAAAGGATAAGGAGGTTGCTTAGATGCTAGAGTTTGAAGAAAGAACCATAAAAGTGTCGATTGATGACAGTAAATGCCCCGACTGCAAGACAAAGGCGTGCATCAAGGCCTGCAGCCTCTACAGCCGTGGAATGCTGAAGCTTCGGGGCGGGAAACCTACGCTCCTAATATCTCCACGTGAGGTGAAGAGGATGGGCACTGAGTGTCTCGGATGCGAGTTCGAGTGCAGGTTAAGGGGGTTGAACGCCATCAAGATAGAAGTTCCCATGCCGGAACTGGATGAATTTAAACAATCGTTATCAAAATGAGGGGATGAAAAATGGCAATACTTATAGATGAAAATACAACCGCCATCGTGCAAGGTATAACCGGACGCGCTGGCGAAGCATACAGCAGATACATGCGAGAATACGGTACTAAGATTCTAGCCGGTGTCACACCAGGCCGTGGAGGAGCCACAGCAGCTGGGGTCCCCGTCTATGACACGGTGAATGAAGCCGTCGCGAAGCATGGAATCGTCGACGCCAGTGTCACCTTTGTCCCCGCTCCTTTCCTGAAGAACGCGGTGTTGGAGGCCATAGACGCAGGAATCAAGATGATCGTCTCACCTGTCGAACGCGTTCCACTACATGACCTGATTGTGATGGTCGCCGAGGCAAAACGGAATGGTGTTCGACTGGTAGGACCCGGTACAATTGGCATCATCAGCCCTGGAAAGGCCGTGCTTGGATGGGTTGGAAGTAACGCTAGGAGAGCAGCACAGGTCTTCCAGCCTGGTCCCGTGGGCATTCTATCCCGAAGCGGAGGCCAGTCCGGCACCCTTCCGTGGATAATTAAGGAGAACACGGGGTATGGCTGCAGCACCCTCTTCCACGAAGGGACAGAGCCTATCATCGGCACGTCCTTCGGAGACATCATGAGCCTCTACGAAGCGGATGAGCAGACAAAGGCCATTGCGATGTTCGGTGAACTCGGCGGCACTACAGAAGAAGAAGTAGCAGAAGAGATGCAGAAGGGGCACTACACGAAGCCGTTGGTAGCGTATATAGCGGGGGCTTGGGCTCCCGAAGGAATGCGGTTCTCCCACGCCAGCAGCATCATCGAGCACGGAACGGGGTCAGCTAAAAGCAAGATCGAAGCTCTCACGAGCGCCGGAGCCTACGTCGTGGAAAAGCCCGCTGAAATCGTCACAAAGATCAAAGAGATCCTTGACTAAAGGATAACAAATATATAGAGCAAAAAGATTAGTTCGGCAGAGGTTGAAAAACATGGTTGTTATGAGATCCGTGATGTATACTCCCGGGAACAACTACCGAATGATACAGAAGATGCCATCACTACACGCAGACGTTCTAGTCCCAGACATTGAGGACTCAGTGCCACCTGAAGAGAAGGAGACAGCACGATTCATCGTCCGAGACGCCATCCCCAGTCTCGCGAAGAGCGGCTCACTGGTGTACGTCCGAATAAACGACTGGAGAACAGGTCTAACCGAAGACGACCTCGAAGCGATCGTCCAAAAAGGACTCGACGGCGTCGTTCTCGCGAAAACCGAGTCGAAGGAAGATGTCACCAGACTGGATGAGAAACTCACAGCACTTGAGAAAGAACGGGGATTGAAGCAGGGCAGCATAGCCATACAACTCCTTATCGAGACCGCGAAAGGCGTCATCAACGCCTATGAATCCGCCATCGCGAGCGAACGCGTAAACTCCCTCGTCTTCGGAGCTGTAGACTACACTCGTGACATGCGCATCACCCTGACGAAGGAAGGCGGCGAGATCCTAGTCTCCCGATGTCAAACAGCTGTAGCCGCTAGAGCCGCAGGACACATCGCCATAGACCCACCCTACCCAGCCTTCAGAGACACCGAGGGCTTCATAAAGGACTCAAAAGCGGGAAGACAACTGGGCTTCGAGGGGAGAATGCTGATACACCCGTCCCAGATCGAGCCAAGTCACGAAGCATATTCGCCGACCAAGGAACAAATCGAGTACGCCAAAGAGGTTGTATCGGTATTCGAAGATGGAATGAAGAAGGGACTGGCCTCAGTTAACCTTCGAGGGCAAATGCTCGACATCGCGGTCTACCGTACCCAACAGGACACACTAGCCGCAGCAGAAGCCGTCGAAGCATGGTTGAAGGAGAAGGAAGAACGGAAGAAGCAGTGGGAGTAAACAGCGAGAAACACAATCTCACCCACTTTTTTATTTTTTATTCCACTTTTCTATCCTACACAGGATAACCACGACGTTTCAATAGCATCTGAGCCCCTCCTTTTTTAGGCAAGCATCAAGGCGAAGGTTTTCCTAGCTAGCTAACTAACCAAAAAATCGTCATGTCTGAATGGTTTTTAAATCCGTAAATGACTTCATTAATATAGTACACCCTGGAGTTCATTAGCGGCGTGCTAAAGTTAGTTATCTAGCATAGAACTATCTAAGCTAACTTTATCCAACAATGAAATCGCATGCTAAAGAATTCAATAAACCTTATATCTTTCTTATATTTGTTAGAAGACGGAGGAATTATGTTTGAGAGGAGGAAAAGCAGTAGCTAAGATCTTGAAGATGGAAGGAACAGACTTTGTTTCACACTATCCGGCTGTTCCTATAACAAATGATCTGTTAGATGAAGGCATCAGAGTTATAACAACCCGGCATGAGCGCACAGCAGTCTCGATGGCAGACGCCTATACCCGGTATTCCATGGGACATAAAACCGGCGTTGCCATGAGCCAGATCGGGTGGGCGGCCCACAATCTCCTCGGAGGTTTAGGGCAGGCCTTCGACGACCTCTCTCCAATGCTGATGATGCCCTGTGGGCTAAGTATGGATGCGTTAGACAAAAGAATTTTCGACTCAACCAAGGAGTTTGCCTGGGTCACCAAATGGAGTGCCCGTCTCAACAGCGCAGCGAACATCCCCGGTCTCATGAGCATGGCCTACACCCGTTTGAGGACGGGGCGACCGGCGCCAGTTCTTCTTGAGATGATGCGGGAGGCTTTGAGAGGAGAGATTTCAGACTCCGACTTCAGCTACAAGCCTGTTGCGGGTTGGAAGTATCAGGGGAACCCTCGCGACGTGGAGGTCGCTGTTCGAACGCTTCTTAACGCAAAGACACCGGTGTTCTATGTAGGCGATGGAGTACTTCAAGCAGACGCCTGTGAAGAGCTGAAAGAGTTCGTGGACCTCGTTCACGTACCTGTCATCACCAGTATGAAAGGCAAGAGTGCGTTCCCAGAGGATCATCCTCTCTCTCTCGGAATGAGGGGACGCGCTCTGTGGATGTGCATGGGTAGAGCCGACCTCGTCTTCGGTCTTGGCACGAGTATGTCTGGAGCGTTTGGGCCACCCGTACCCGCTGGAAAGAACATCGTCCTATGCAACGTTGGCGAGTACGACGTGAATCTCTATCACCGGGTAAACCACGCGGTCATCGGTGACGCGAAACTGGTGCTCCGACAACTGATTGAAGAGGTCAAGAAGCAGACTAACGGCTCTGGCGTCAGGAAAAACGAAGAGCTTGAGAAGGAAATTGCGCAGGAAAAAGCACTTCAATTACAAAAGTGGCTGCCTAAGCTCACTTCAAACGACAAGCCCATCAACCCGTACAAGGTTGTATGGGACATGATGGATACCTTTGACCGACAGAACCTGGTAATAACCCACGAAGCTGGTAACCCTCGTGAACAGTTAACAGCCATCTGGGAATCCCTGGTTCCAAGAAGCTACATGGGATGGGGCCATACAACAAACCTCGGCTTCTCCTGGGGATCTGCTATGGCTGCGAAGCTCATGTGGCCTGAGAAGCTCTCCGTGAACTGGGTTGGAGACGCCGCGATGGGCCATAACGCTATGGAGATGGAGACTGCACTGAGGGAAAAACTGCCCATCTTGACGGTAGTCAGCAATAACTCCGGCTACGCGGTCTATGGCCCAAGGGAGAAGTCAGGTCTGGGACGAATCGGACTAAACATCGTTTCACCGAGCTCCATCATAAGCTACGCCACAGTAGCTGAAGGATTAGGCTGGCATGCCGAGAGAGTTGAAGAGCCGGATGAGGTAATTCCCGCGTTGAAGCGGGGAATCCAAGCCGTCAACTCAGGAAAGCCCGCGATGGTTGAAGTGATCACGAGCCACGAAACAGAGCGGATTAGCACCCGCATCCCTCAAGGATATCAACCTGGTAAGTTGTAAGACTTACCCAATCCTTCCTTTTTTTAGGGTAACTCTCAACGCGTACCATACATTCTCTCGTCTTTGACTTTTGCGACCGTCATCGAGACAAGTACATCTCGCAAGCTAACACTAAAGCATTGAGAGACAGATTTTGATAAAAGAGTTGTCTTCACGTCCCTACTAGCTAGCTTTTTAAGAGCGTCGCATTACTAACTGGGGTCTCAACGTGCGAACTATTAATCTCCCTTTAGGTCAACGCTTAACCATGTCCATCCATAGTTGAAGTTGAGCTTTAGTCTGGTCGCCAGATATGTAGATCGGGTTTGAAACATCTGATTCATTGTATCTTTCCCAAGCAACGTCTTCGAGGCGGTCTTTCATCATCTCCCAAAGGGCAGAGCCTGGATATGGAGTGCAGATGGAAACCCTTGTGGCGTCGGGTTCACACTCTTTAAGCAGGTTAATGGTTCTCTTCTCCGACTCGATGGAGCTTCCAGGCAGGCCAACAATCACATACACTATGACCTTGTATCCTATTCTCTTCGCCAAGTGAATGGCGTTCTTAATCTGTTTAGACGTTACTCCTTTCCGGTTGTATTTTAAGACTTGGTCGTCCCCCGATTCCACGCCAAAATGTATGACGTAGCACCCCGCGTCATACATGGTTGAGAGGAGCTCTTCATCGACTTTGTCAACTCGTATCCCCCCTAGGAGGTTGAAGCTCATATCCAAGTCCTTAGCCTTTATCAGTCTGCAGAGTTCAAGAACACGTTCACGATCCTCAGTAAAGTCGTCGTCGACGATTTGAATTTCATTAAAACCAGCCTTCTTCAACCACTCAAGTTCACGAACCACGTTTTCTGGACTCCTCACGCGAAAGCGGTGTCCGCTGCTGGTTCTTGAACAGTACAAACAAGCGTATGGGCAGCCTCGAGACGTCACGATGGAGGTCACGGGAACCTGTTTTGCGTCAAAGTAAGTTGAGCTTTCAGCATACTTCTTCAGGTTAAACAGGTGTCTGGCTGGAAATGGGAGGCGGTCCAACTCCTCGATATACACGGGCTTCGGGTCTCCCAAGAGCTGGCTTCCTCTTCTGAAGACGACTCCTTTAAGGTCTGCTGGTACTCCTTGACGTCCTTTCTCAAAGAGATGCCTGATAAAATCTCGGAAGGCGTATTCTCCTTCCCCTATAATTGCAGCGTCGATTGCAGGGCACTCCTCAAGAGTTCTGTGGGGAAGGGCTGATGCATGCGGACCGCCGATGACTATGGGGAGATCCTTCGCTTCCTTCTTTACGGCGTTGGCGATTTTATAAGCGCTTGTGATCGTCGAGGTGAAGGAGGAGATTCCAACCACTCCAGGTTCAAGGTTAACTATCGCTTTCGCAACCCTGCCGACATCGTATCTCCCTTCTATTGAAAAGGTTAAATCGACGACCTTTACTTCAAAACCCGCTTCTTCAAGGGAAGCAGCGATATAAGCCGGGCCAAGGGGTAACATGGGAATCGTTGGGACATCCATGGTCTTCCCAGAAGTCGATGGAGAGGTACTATACAAGGGTGTGATGGAAGAGGGTGGTGTTACCAGGACAACTCTGTTCTCGTCTTGATCCCTAGATTTAGAGTTGAAAAACCTGTGAATTTTAGAGATGAAGCTGAAATCAAACACCTCGACGCCAATGATCTAAGCATGATTGATGTAATTATTTGATAATAATCTTTCGATAACCAAAACCGTCCATTCCTTTACATAGCTAGCTAACTAATAGCGCGCGCGCTTAAACAATGATTTCCGTTGTAGCGTGCGCGCTATATTGGAGCGAAACAAATTGCACACGCGCTAGTCGCTAGTAAAAAAGCTAGCTTTCTATAATAGAAGAGAGGTTTCATAAAACATAAAAATTGTTTCTGTCAACGCTATAAATAATTAAGGGTGGTAGAAGATAAATAAAATTAATAATTAATTAATTACGCGCTATTCAAGAATAACAACCTATTTTAGGACAGTAGTGAATGTTGGATGGGATAATTGTCTGTGACTCGGAACTGGAAGGACATAAACTCACCAGCAGGATCACCGTTTCCAGACGTTTACGGAAGTACTTCCGGTCCCTGGACTTCTTTGCCATCTACGACGAGAACATCGACGCAGATAAAAGTATCCTGAACGTCCCACTGCTAGCCACGATCCTGCCCTTCGCCTGGCTATCGGGTGTAGACGTGTATGTAGATACGCTGGACCGAACTTTCAAGGAGTCAATGGACCAGTTGCAACAGGTGTTCCAAAAGGATTTCCCTGATGCTTCCTTCAATACCAGAATCATCGCTGACACCCTAGTGGAGAACGAGATCAGGGAGGTCGATCCATTGAAGCGAACGGGCCTCCTCTTCAGTGGAGGAGTGGACTCCACGTACTCCCTTTTACAAAACATCAATCTCAACCCCAGACTCATAACGTTCTGGGGAGCGGATCATTATCCCTACCCGGAGAACTCTGCGCAGTGGGAGGAGATCATCGCCACCTACTCCCAGTTCGCTCAACGGATGGGTTTAGAGTACAACGTAGTTAAGACAAATAACAGCGTGATCCTGGATTCCTGGAGGATCTCCCACGACTTCCATCAATTCATCCACGACTGTTGGTTCAGGATTGTGCCGCAACACACATTTATCCTCCTACCCCTCGTCGCACCCCTCTCCATAGGTCGATTCAATCACCTCCTTATCTCAGGACGTAGTCCCCCAAGTCCTGATGTCAGTCTTCATCTGTACGCGAGTCGACCTGAAACCGATGAGAAGTTCATATGGGCCGACTTAAAGGTTAAACATATTGTGGACGTATCTCGAGGGGATAAAATACGGGGTGTCATAAAGGACTATTTACAGAAGGATGACTTAAAACTGAAAGTCTGTCTTCGAAAGCTAGAAAGACCTCAACTGAATGACAGCACGTGTGTTAAATGCTTGTTAGCAATCGCTAACCTCTCTCTGACGGGAATAAACCCCAATAAATGTGGCTTCCATGTAGATGAAGCCACATGGACTAGATTCAAAGAGTACCTTGAAAAGGATCTAGAGCAAGAAACCTTTTGGGCGTGGCGACCTTTTTCGAAGATGCAGCAATCTCTCCCAGACAACATAGATCATGACTTCTATGGGTCAAGAGAATTCTTTAACTGGTTCAGAGACTTTGATATCCAGTCCAAGGAGAAGGATGTATGGTTCTACCGGGACTTATACCATAGTCTACCCTACTCCCTAGCGAAAATACTGGATAAATTGTATTCAATCAAGGGCATAAAAATCCACGATGTTTATCCAGGACCAAGGAATAGCTAGATATAGCTATGCACAATCGTTTTATTATTAGCTAGCTATTTTTAATGTGATTAATACTCTGTAATATGATATTATTTAGTTCAACTGTGATATATGACGGAAAACCTGCTGAAGCCACTTGGATATCATCCACTTTATAAACGCCAATCCAAAATGTCCTCTTAAGATAACTAAAGCGCGTGCTAGGAGAATTATTGTTTTTGAAAAGGCTTATGAAATCATCGAATGTAAATGAGCTTAAATACAATGAATGAAAACCATCGAGTTCCACAATGGGCACCTCGGCTTCCTAAGAAAATCATTCATCAATTATACTTGAATGATGCTCTTGGCATACATGATGAAGGATTGATTGATGATGTCGGGTATCGATTATTGATGCGGTGCAGAAGCTTTATAATAGCGAATAAAGCGGTTCGTGGTAAAGCTACTTGTCCCGTCTGCTCATCAATAATTCCTCATCATAAAAGGAAAGATGAATTCTTGGTGTGCAACTGTGGTTGGAAATTATCATGGGGTGAATACTTTGCTACGATTCAACACAAACAGTTGAGTGGGGCAGAACCTGTCATCATGCTGTTCATGAAGTTCGTCAAGCAGTTTCCAGTGTCTCGTTCTTATAAAAATAAAATCCTTTTGATTGACGAAGTAATTCATGGTTTTCATTGGTATGCTAAGAATAACACTCCTACTCGTCCTGTCGCAATCAATTTAATTGAAGGTCGATTAAAAGATGTTATCGATTTTCTAGATGCATTATCCTACAGTACAAAAAGTGTATCTGAACTTTCTCAGACAAAAAGGGTGTGGGACGAGAATGTCAAATATGTCCGAAGTTGGGTTCCCAATGACCAACAATCAAATGATAAACAACCTCGAGACAAGAAGAATGTAAAGGAATAAAATATATAGCGCGCGCTTTGCACGATTAATAAGTATTCCTAGAAGTGTTTCAGGACTCAAAATTATATTATACACAATTCAACGCCTTTTTAACAAGAAATAGTTACGTTAATTACATTATCTAGCTAGCAACCAACACCATTTTGATTCGTTAGTAGAATTTTAGCGTAAATATTCACTTTGCATTTTTTTCAGTTACCAATTCTACTTACCATGGACGATATAAAAGGAGGAAATTACGACTTTTCAGGCGGCTACTTTAACTCACTCGCTAAAAATTAATGGGTTCCGTCGACCCAAAAAGATAAATAGTTTATATCTGCTGTAATACTCCGATGTTATATGGTAAGACTAAAAGAAGAACCTCTTCGAAAGCTGAGTTTCGCCCTCTTTGAAGCCGTTGGCGCTCCTGAGGACGAAGCAAAAATCGTCTCCGACATCCTCGTTGACACGAGTATCCATGGCGTGGATTCTCACGGCGTACGCGCGATACCGGGATACATCCGAGGTATCCAGCGTGAGCCTGAAGCTCCGCGAGCCTTGGTTCCTGGAACCCCTATCAAGACCCTTGTCGACACGCCCACGACTGCGATGTGGGATGCAGGTAAAGGCTTTGGCTTCGTTGCAGGGTACAAGGCAATGAGTACGGCGATAGAAAAAGCGAAGAAGTACAAGATGGGCAGCGTCGGCATTAAAGGAACGGGGCACATAGGTGCTCTATATTGGTATTCCTATCTGGCTGCCAAGAACAACATGATCGGGTTAACCCTCTGCAGAGGCGGCGGTCACGGCGTTGCACCTTACGGAGGAGTCGAAGGACGGTTGGGCGTCAACCCCTTATGCTTCTCCATCCCCGCAGGAAAGTACCGACCCATCATCCTCGACATGGCCACGACCGGCGTCGCCATGGGGCACCTCTTAGTTATGTCCATCAGAGGCCAGAGCGTGCCTGAGGGCTGGCTCATCAAGCCCGATGGCACGTGGGCCACCGATCCAGGAGACATCCGCAAGCGTGAGGCGCGACCCGTTGGCTTCGGCCATCCCTACAGTGAATACAAAGGCTACGGCTTAAGCATCATCGTGGAAGCTCTAGCTGGCGCCATTGGCTCCGGTTGCAGTCTTGACGAAACGGGCTTCGGGCACACCTTCACGGCCATCGACCCAACAGGTTACTGTCCCTTGGACGAGTTCACAGGCAGAATTGACTCGATGATCGATCACCTCAAGTCCTCTAAAAAGAGACCCGGCTTCGACGAAATCCTCTACTCCGGCGAACCCGAATGGCGCGAAGAGGATAATCGGAGAAAACTAGGCATCTTGGTCGACGACCCCTTTTGGGAGGCCATCGTCAAGACAGCAAAAGAGCTTAACGTGGACATCGACGGCATCATGAAGGACGGCTACGTCAAGGCTTAGCCTTCAGAAACCTCGATGAACCTCAGAAACGACCTCCACCCCCTCTTTTTTTCTACACGAACTTTTTTTTACGGTAAACAGCCTACTTATTCTAAATAAGGCTCAGTTATGTTGGGAATTAGTGCATTCCGCTGTGCTTCCCTTCCACAGTCCAGCTCAAATGCAAGAGTTAGCCTTCAAGCTAGCTAGCTGTTTTGAATTACCACATTTCGAAAAGAATGCCCCAAAAGTGTAACTTCTAGAACCCTAAAACGTAAATTCTAGACATTCATTGGGATGCATTAACATTTATTGCTAGCTAGACCACTACTGTAAGCGCGGGTGGATGGGCATCTCTCATTTTTCCTCATGTAAAAAACGATAAAGTGAAAAAAAATTTTTCTGGGAAGGAGCGTAAATAGCGGCGTATTTCATCTAAAGTGCCTAAAAAACGCCCCGTTGCACAGGGAAATGACACGGATATACCATGCATTATCCCATGTAAAATCCGTCTGAGCTACACGAGCGGTCGAGGATCCACGAATTCAATACATCAATTTGTTAAACCCAGTGATTCGACGGGTCGACAAAGTCATCGCCAGCTCCCGGGACCATAACCCTGCAGTGGCTTCGAGCCAGTTAGCACGTAACCAAACGCATTCAAAGCTAGCGAGAACATCGACTTCGCATACATGTTTGTTATCTTCAGAAGTGTTTGGGAACCGAACAAGAAATCATACTGTACCTTTACCTCTTGTAACTTGTAGAAAAATGGTAAAAGGATTAGTCTAGCTAGCTCAAAAAACCCGTTAGAAACCATAATTACTAATTGAAATCTATAAAAAAATGTAAAATGGAGAATCTAGCTAGCTTTCGAAGTCTTTTTGTTATCCTGTCGTTCCTCAGCGTTCTGAAGACGATAACTTGTTTTTCGTTTCCAAAGACCCGTACAACCCTATTCTTCTTAGGAATTGGTGGGTGAAAAACATATTTATCTTTCCTCACTACCTGCACTACACTCAAAGGGTTTACAGGACGCCTGTCGTTGAAGAAGCTGTCAACTAACACCTCATCCTACCTGAGCTTGGGGGTATTATGGGGAATTTTCTTTGTGGGATTCAGTGTTAGGATGGCTGTGATCATAACTATGCCGTTAATCCGGGACGACCTCCAAATCTCGTACGCTCAAGCCGGAATGCTGCTGTCTTTACTGAGCGTCTCTTATGGGCTGATTCAATTTCCCTCGGGGATTCTGTCGGACACCTTCGACAATAAGAGGTTGTTGCTCACAGTTACCCTGTGCCTGGTTCCGGCGATGGTGGGTGTGAGCTTCTCCCAAGGGCTGCTCTCGCTGGGTGCAAGCTTGTTTTTAACAGGTTTATTCATAGGGTTTAGCACGCCGGTAAGCTTTTCCATACTCTCAAAGATGTTTCCAAAGAGAACTGGAACGCTGCTGGGTGTCTATAACACGGCGCCGTCCATCGCCCAGTTTGTTGGAACCTACATTTCAGGGGTGTTAGCTAGTGAATATAACTGGCACTGGGTTTATTACCTGTGGATTCTTCTCACCTTAATCTTGGTGATTCTCGTTTGGTTTTTCATTAAACCGACTGAAACCCTGATAGAAAGCTCTCCAATAAACGTGAAAACAGTTAAAGCTCTATTATCCGATAGAACTTTACTGTATTTTTTAATTCCGTTTGTGGCTCATAGCGTCTGCGCCTTCTCGACTCTGACCATGAGTCCCTTATACATGGTGGAAGTATATCGGTTAGACGTCACCCAAACCGCCACTATCTACGGGGCCACTCGATTTCTCGGATTGTTCGGCTCTTTTATCGGTGGTTTTCTCTCGGACCGATTCTCGAAAACTAAGCTGCTTCTGGCCTCCCTCGTGACCACTGCTATCTGCATATACGCCTTCACTACGCTACCGTATGGCCCTTGGACAATCGGGATCCTCAGCTTACAGGCCATGTCGATCAACCTGTTCTTTCCAACCATTTATTCGTTGATTGTAAGGCTGACACCCCTTTCAACTCGAGGGAAAGCCCAAGGCCTCTACAATTCAGTGGCGTTCACCATAGGGGGAGTCGCACCCTACATCATGGGCGTAATCACCGATGCGTCTACATTCCAACAGGCCTTCACATTCCCCCTTCTGATCGCTGTCATCGGAATCCTGTGGCTCATTATCCTCGTCAAGAAAGGGTATCCTCGCCAGACGACCTGAACGTAGGAACAGAGGGATTTATTGGGAATGTACTGATGTTTCCTCATGCCGAGGTCTTCATTTCCATCAAATTTTTGAAGGCAATCCCCTCCATGAAATCCTCACGACCTGAAGAGAGAATCCTCCGATCGAGAACCCACTTGAACTGGAATATTCCAGCGGGATTCTTCATGGCAATTACGATGCCCACAGGCCTCTTCTTACCCCCGTACGATCCCCAAATACTCTATGGCGACGACGGAGAGGGTGTGACTGTCAACATTCCCTATGCTGTAGGGGATTACTAGCTAGCTAGTCATATCCGTACCGTCAGCCATCTTCGAGATTCCGACCTCTATATTGAGACATCGAACCTCTTTGTCATGAGAAAAATGTTGTGAAAAATATTGAGCGCGCGCTAAATAGTTTGGGTGACATAGCCGCCATGTCGATACACCACCTCCATCTGAACGCGTGGTTAATCAGCTAAACGTCGAAGCTTCAGAATCACTTCTTCAATCACTGTCCTCGCTTTTCGAAGTCTCTCGTCATAGGCGTCCCTTCGCTTCCGATAAGCGTCCTGCGATAGTCTGCTCCTTTGACGTCGATTCTTGAGTCGATCGATTTCGGTGTGTGTTGTTCGAACCTCACTTTCCGCTTCTTTCAACCTTTGAGTTAGCTCGGCGTACTCGTCGCCCCTTTGGTTGACTCGGCTTTCGTAATTGGCTACTTCTTTATTCAGTGCACCAAGGCGTTGCCGTAAAATTCTTCGCCGGCGATTATAACCCTTTCTTCTAATGCGTCTATTGTCCAAGTCGTTTTCCAAGTCCTCAAGCTCTCTCCACAAGCCCATGCGCTCAACACAGGCTTCGATGTAACTCCTTATCCCTGGCGTGTCGGTACTTGGTAGCGGAATTGGTTTTAACGCTTTCCCTTTGCGCAGGAACGCAACTCCTCCGACTGCTATTGTTGCCAGTCCTATCCAGAGCGTGGGTCGGAAGGCGGACCAAAACGTGTTGTAGTCATAATTGATTGTCAGCGGGTACTTGTTAAGGCAGGTCACGTTGGTCGTGGTGTAGGTTATTGACTGGGTGTAAAGGTTTTGCGACGTCTCTTCGGGAGGTGGTGAGGCTTGAGTGTATTCGGCTCCTTCGGGGAACGTCATTTTCAGTTCGAAGTTTTCCACCGTCCAGTCAGGGCAGGGATACCCTTCGATTTCGATTTGGTGCGAGGTTAAGGAGGTTAGCCCGTTTGTGTATTCCCTTGTTTTCAGGCGATATTGGATTGTGAACGAGTATGAATCGTGGACTTGAATTGAATTTTCCTCACCTCTCAGGGGATAGCGACATTCGACAACTGCAGACTTCTTTCCATTCAGCTCCCTTTCTGTGATTTGTATGGGTCCAAAATCGTCGTACGCCGTCACCTCGCTTGCATTGTCTGGGAGGGGGCACTCTATTACTCGGAATGCATCTTTACCTATGTTACGAACCTCGTATTTATCGTAGGCGCGGGTGGTTCCCCAAGACTCTATAACAATTTCTCTCCACAAAAAGGTGCATTCGACGTATTGTAGGGTGCCTGTGAGGGAGACTGAGGCCGTTTGATTTGAGTTCTCTTCGAGGGGACTTTTAAGATACGTAGTCGAATTCCCCCAACTGCTCATGTTGAGTATTGTTTCCGTCGGTATGTCTATTTCGACCCTGCAGGAGGCTGCTTCAAAGGGTAATGTGGGATATTTCGGGAAGATTGCGGTGTACACCGTGGGGTCAGAAGATGTGTAGTTGATCAGCTTTGAGAAGGCGAATGCGGCTGAGAACTCGAAGGATTCGTTCTGTTCAATGGCTTCGGGAAGGTTGACGCTCATCCAGTATATGTTGGTTGTATCGTCAACGGTTTCTCTTCTTATCGTCAGTTGCTCGCCGAGGGCGGTGGTGACAGTTGCGTTGTCGAGGTTTTTCGCGAAGTCCTTGTGGAAGCCTATCGTAAAGCTGGTGATAGGTTCTGCGTCTTCATTTTGTATGCTTATCGTGTCGTTGACGATGATTAGGCCAAACCGGGTGATTTGGATGGAGTGTTCGAGCTCTATTTTAGGAGTCGAGGTGGCGGCATGTGCCGACGCGATGGAGCTGAGGACTGGCGCGAGGAGGAGAAAAATGGATAGAAAAACGATTACAGGTAATCGCCTTTTTATGAGGCTCATCTGTTTTTGCATGGCACTCAACTAAAAGAAAGTCTAGGTTTTTAAAAGTTCCCTTCATAAACGCCCAATAACTCCCATTGGTCAATGATTCGATTGGTGCCGAGCACTTCAACGAAATAGCTAGCCAGTCCTCGACGATAAACTGTGTGAGGAAGCCCATTCGTCATCGGTGGAACTCAGTGAAACCTTCGTAATGATACGCGATCCCTCGGGAAGGAGGTTAAAAGGGAATAATGATTAAAAAAGTGGGGGGTGACTAACCATCGGGATATGGAGCGGAGTTAGCCAGCTTGCGATGGTGGTTGACAACTTCTCCTTCCAAGTATGTTCTAAAGGTTTTTATCACCTTGACGCGGATGAATCCACCAATAACAGGTTCCTTAGGGTGTACTACAATCGGTTTATACGCGTAGTTTCTACCAATCCACGAGTTCCCTTTGCCCTTCTCGTCGACGAGTACTTGCCCCTCCCAGTTCAACCACCTTCTATTTCGCTTCTCCGACACGGCATGAACCAGCCTTGTTAGCCTTCGACTTCGGTTCTTCACGTCTTTCGCGTCAAGCTGCTTCATTCTTTCCGCGAGTGTGTTGGGTCGTGAGAAGAATTTTGATATGTTCACGATGTCTGGTTGGATCTCTTCAATAAGGTGGATTGTCCTTTCAAAGTCTTCTGGGCTCTCACCGGGAAATCCACAGATGACGTCTGTGGAAAGGGTTAATTCAGGTATTTTCTCTCTAAATGAGTGCACGATTTCATTGAAGTCGCTCACAGTGTAGTGTCTGTTCATCCGTTTCAGTGTCCTGTTGTCTCCGCTTTGAACGGGGAGATGCAGAAACTTGAAGATCTTTTCCTCTTGATATGCATGTGTTAGCTCTGGAAGCATCGGTAATGCGTGGTTGGGATTCATCATGCCCACTCTGATTCGAAACTTTCCTTTAACCCTGCAGCACTCTCGAATTAATTCCGCTAGATTCGTTCCGATGTCCTGTCCGTAGGCTCCGCTGTCTTGAGAGGTCATCCAAACCTCTTTCACGCCTTCTGAAACCGCTTTGCTGACTCTTTCAACGATCGTCTCTTTTGGATACGATCGCAAAGTTCCTCGAGCGAACTTGACACAACAATAGGTGCATGCTCCTGTGCATCCCTCAGAAATCGATAGGATCTCGATGACCGGGTTGAGCCGGATCTTG
Organism: Candidatus Bathyarchaeota archaeon; assembly: GCA_026015035.1. GTDB lineage: Archaea > Thermoproteota > Bathyarchaeia > RBG-16-48-13 > DAOVBJ01. The sequence continues at coordinate 18,583 of JAOZHB010000006.1, forward strand.
GGCTGTTTCAGTTTGCTGACGGGTTTCTCAGACATGAAAACTGTGTTTCTCTCTCCGTTCTCGGCAGATCTTATGGCGAAGGGTATCATGTCAAGGCTTTGAGGATCGAGCATCGCGGCGAAGTTGGGCGCCGCTTTATGTATTGCGTTCTTGTTGATTTTTGGCAGGCATCCGGTAATTATGAGGGGCTTGTTGAGTTTTCCATAAGACTGTAGTTTCGCTATAACCCGGTCTTCCGTTGGTTTCTTGACTCCACAGGTGTTAACTAGGATAATGTCTGCCTCTTGTGAATCGTACGTTACTTCGTATCCCGCGTGTTTCAGGTGGGCTAGGATTATCTCGAGGTCAAACTTGTTTGATGTGCAGCCGTAGTTTTCGACGTATGCGTGCTTTGTAGTCATGTAATCTAACTCGTAACCCCTCATTTGGGGCTACTACAATTTATTCTGCAATCTTATTTATAATTGTAAAGTTTGTAAGATTGATAGGGGGCCATAAAAAACGGTGGTTTTAAATGGCGAATTATTCACGGTATCGCTATGAAAAATACCGATATTATATAAGTGAAAGGAACATTCGTATATAAATCGTATTTAAATGTAAATACATAAGTATATGTTCTGTATGCCCTTTCTAAAGTAATCAATAGAGGCGGTTACTTGAAACTAATAACGATTCATCTACCTGAAACATACATCAAGGACCTGGATGAACTGGTTGACACGAACTATTATCCTAATAGAGCTGAAGCAATCCGTTTAGCCGTTCGCGATATGTTGGTAGCGGAATTATGGGAAAAAAAGAGACGATACGTTGGGGCCATGTAACTACGTGACCGAGAACCTGCTCGAAGCGGACGCGAAGTCTAAACCTTCGTTCCCTGTCCCGATGACTTTGCTGAATGAGATCGATGCGCGGGGACAGGGTTGAGCCAGAACGGTGTCTCATTCTTGACCTCGATCTCTATCAACTTGAGGAGACCCACGGTCATTCTTCGCCCGTCGATGTCTACAAATCCTAACTCCGTTACCGCAGTTGCGTAGTCGAGTCAATCTTACTGAATAGGGGCTCAGGCTTTTTAATCACGTGATTTGAAGCGAGTTCCATATCGATTTCCCCCCATTTCTGCTCATGAATACTTCCCGGAAGATTGAGAAGCGCCCACATCCTTTCAGCTGTGAAGGGGAGGAAGGGCTCTAACAGGATGGATAAGGCTTTTACAATTTGATTCGAGAGGTACAGGGTGTTGGCAGCCTTCTGGGGGTTCTCTTTCACGGCTTTCCACGGCTCCTGCGCATTCAAGTACCTATTACCCGTGGCTGCCAGCCCCATGATCGACCGGATGGCTCGATGAAACTCCTGTTTCTCCAGGAATACTTCAACTTCATGTTTCACATTCGTAATGGTCTCAAGAATTCTCTGGTCAGGGTCATCAATTTCTTCCGCTTTTGGGATACGTTTGTCGAAGAATCGATAGGTGAAGGCTAAGGTTCGGTGAATAAAGTTCCCCAGGATATCGGCGAGTTCATCATTGTTTTTTCGAATGAATTCTGCCCACGAAAAATCCGCGTCCTTAGTGAGGGGTGAGACTGCAATCAAGTAGTAGCGGAGGGGATCGGGCTCGAATTTCTCCAGATACTCCTTCACTCCAATCACCCACTCCCTGCTCTTCGACATCTTCTTTCCTTCAAGGGTGAGGTACTCACCAGCGACTATCTTGTAGGGTAGCGTGTAATCGCCGTGAGCTTGTAACATGGCTGGCCAGAAGATGGCGTGGTGATATATTATGTCCTTGCCAATGAAGTGTACGATTTTACTGTCCTCCTGTTGCCAGAAGACCTTCCATTCTTCAGCGTCTCCCTTATGACATGCCCATTCCCTGGTGGATGAAATGTAGCCAATTGGCGCATCAAACCAGACATAAATGACCTTTTCCTTCGAGTCTCCTACGGGAACGGGGACACCCCAGTCCAGATCTCTGGTGATACACCAGTCCCTGAGGCCCTCTCGAAGCCATTCTAACGCGTAATTTCTAACGTTAGGGGGGAAATCCCGGTTTTTTTCAAGCCATTTATGAAGGAAATCCTGAAACGCACTTAGTTTAAAAAACCAGTGTACTGTTTTTCGGGTTTCAGGCGTTGTGCCACACGAGACACAATAGGGCTTCGTCAATTCCGTGGGCTTCAAGTATCTGCCACACACATCGCATGCGTCGCCTCTGGCTTTATCGCCACCGCAGTGGGGGCATTCGCCTTCAACATATCTGTCTGGGAGGAATCGATTGCATTTTGGGCAGAACAGCTGTTCGTATTCATCTCTGTATATGTAGTTTTTTTCAAGGAGGCGTCTGAAGAATCGTTGAGTCTGCTCGTGATGAAGTTGTGTGGTGGTTCTGCTAAAATTGTCGAAAGAGCAACCGACTGAAATCAAGTCCTCGTGAATGGTCTTGTTGTATTTGTCAGTGATCGCTTTGGGTGTGACGCCCTCTTTCTCTGCTCTCAGGGAAATTGGAGTGCCATGTTCGTCTGTTGCACAGACGTAAATTACGTTTTGACCTTTAAGTCTGAGATAACGGGTATAAACGTCAGCAGGTATGTACGTCGAGCGGAGATGACCGATGTGAAGGTCTGCATTCGCGTACGGAATGGCAGCAGTTACGACTATGTTTTGTGTTAGTGTTAACACCCCGTGGAGTTTTTCAGTAACCTCGTTTAAAAGCTTATTGGAGGGACCTCTATTTTCACGGTTTACACGCATTTTCCATCAACACCCTCAATAATGATAGCGATTCTGCTCTCGATCTGAAGATACAGGGTGACACCAGAGACGGCAAGGCGCTCCATATATATGCTTTCATCACCCAAATCTTGCTCCTATACAGAAAACTGTAACACACCGCGGTTTCACCTGTTGCCACCAAATACTGAATGAAGGTTGTAGACGACAAACTTGATGTATAAAAGATTCAAAACGCGTGCGAACCAGCTAATCTATCGTCAGATAACATAACGTATTGTTAGGTTTACACCTAAATTTATTTTAGAGGGGCTTTCTTTAATCCCTTTTAGCGCACGCTATCCTGACTTTTATCCCTTTTACGAAAGAATACAAGCGTTAGGTGTCCCTGTTCTCTGTTAGCTAGCTATGACCAAACTCTTCACAGAGAGAGTACACCTTGAAAGAAACCACCCTAGAGTGAGGGCAGAAAATGGTGAAGCTGAAAATATGGGCTTATCGCTTCACGACGTTGTGAACCAACTGAACACGGAGTACGAGGTGTCGAAGATCTGGCTTAACCGAGAGTGGCGAAGACGCCAACCTCGTGTATTGGGACTTAATAGCGTTAATTAATTGGAGAGTGGATGGATTAGAGCGCGCTTTGTAACATACACAGCTTATTTAGCTAGCTACGTTTGTGTGCATTAAATCTTAATACCCAAACCCTATAACTATCCTATAACGAATAACAAAAGGTGAAAATAATGGTCAAGTTGGCTAAGTATTTATATGTAGTTAAGTTGGATGCCGATCCAGAGAAAGAAAAACAATTTAATGAATGGTATAACAAAGAACACATTCCAGCTTTATTAAAGGTGCCAGGAGTAATAAGTGCAAGTCGCTTCGTATCTTTAGAGGGAACTCCTAAGTATATAGCCATTTATGAATTGGATAACCCCAATGTTCGCACAAGTGAAGCGTGGAAGAAAGCTGTTGAAATGACTCCTAGACCAAAAGACGTAACCATACAAAACTTAACACGTAATCTTTATGAGCGCATATATCCCTAAAAAAATAGCACGCGTTCTCATTGGTGAGATGAATGAGCTTTAAAAAACGCATCGATGAGGTTCTCAAAAAAGGTGAAAAAATACTAAAAGACTGGGAGCAATTCGTTAAAGAACTAAAAGAGATACGAGACGAATACTTCGATGATTTCCCATCAGAAGATGGCGTTTAAATACCGCGCTACTAGCTCATACTATAGTATTACCATACATTAAACTATCTAGATATCTTCGCGCATTCTTTCTTTCATTTTCTTAAATAATCGTTTCTCTTCTTTCTCCTCCCTTAACTCTCGTTGAGTACGGTACTCATCCATAATCACATCGCCTTTAGCCATTGAGGGCGGGGAGGATCGGCTTCTGTGTCAGGTAACAAATCTAAGTCCGTATGTCCAAATACTTCATACACCGCGTTATCCCATGCGTCCTCCTCGTTGCGGTCCCTTGCCCTACGAAAAATAAAGTTCCAACGCTGCATAGCGCGCGTTAGATAGTTGTAGTAAAGGCATATTACCAAGCTCATTAACCTTTAGATTGTGAAGAACAGAGGTTCTGATTATGAGCATTTACGACAAGTTAGGCGTTAAGAGAGTCATTAATGCTTGGGGAACGATGACAATAATCGGGGGTTCCATTATGCCCCGCGAGGTGGTGGAGGCTTGGGTGGAGGCCTCAAAATCGCATGTTAATATGGATGAACTCCACAAGAGGGCGGGGAAGATCATTGCCGAGATCACGGGTGCAGAGGCGGGGTTGGTCACTTCAGGGGCTGCGGGAGCCATGGTCTTGATGGCCGCGGCCTGTATAGCTGGAAACGATCTTGAAAAAATGACAAAGCTTCCGCACAGTGAAGGTATGGCCAACGAGATCATAATACCCCGACACATGAGCCGAGGATACGCCCAGTCCTTTCTAGTAGGTGGTGCGAAGTTCGTGCTGGTTGGGGATGACGAGGGGAACTTTACAGTTCAACAGATAGAGGACGCAATAACTGACAAGACTATTGCCATCGCCATCCTCCTCCGCACCACCCTTAAGGGGTTACAAACCCTCAAGGAGATCATCGCTGTTGGGAAGAATCATGGGATTCCTGTTATTGTGGATGCTGCTGCTGAACTTCCTCCAATTGAAAACTTAACTCGGCTCATTGCTTGGGGTACTGACCTTGTCGCCTTCAGCGGAGGTAAGGACATCATGGGACCTCAAAATACGGGAATTCTCTGCGGTCGTAAGGACTTAATCGAATCAGCATTTGCTCAATCCTGTCCGCATCACGGTGTTGCTAGGCCTATGAAGGTTTCTAAAGAGGCGTTGGTCGCCTGTATAACAGCCTTTCGAAGGTATGCTTCCCTAGATCATGCTGCTTTCGTTCAGAGGAGAAAGGAGCAGGTTAAGTACTGGATGGAAACCCTGGCTAACATACCCCATGTGAAGGTGGAGCGTGTTTTCCCGGATCCTGAGAAAGGCGAATATTTTGCTCAAGGATGGCCACGAGCTCGCGTCGTCCTCGATGAGGAAGCCATCGGTTTAACCGCAGAGGAGGTCGCTCAGGCTTTAAAGGATAGAAATCCTGCCATATATGTGGGAACAAGAACAGGAATGAAGAGTGGGGGTGTTAAGGGAGCTATCGTCCTGAATCCTCACTGTCTCCAAGAGGGGGAAGAAGTGATAGTTGCTGATAAGTTAAGGGAAATACTACGAGCCTAGTTATCATCCCTCATTAATTCTTGATATTAACCATCGTCGCGCGATCTTCTTATTCAGGTCAGTATCTCCGTAACGTCTTTCACTCGTATATGCAGTACTCCCTCAACTCGGTACAGGTAAGCTGAAGCCCTAAACCGGGAATTCTTCTTGATTAGGTTTCGAGGTCCGTCGTAGTCTTCGGGGAGCAGTCTGGCCCTCCACTTGTCGTCTATTAGGACTACCGCTGATCCAGGAGCGATCTTCTCGATGGTGACTTCAAATGTTTTTCCCGAGGGCTTCACTGCTGCTGTCGCCACGTACGTTCCACGACTTTTTTCTTTCACAAGCTGCTCGTTCATCAGCTTTCGGATTGCGCTCTGCGCTGTCTTTGTGGTGAATCCCTCATACTCCATCTCACGAGCGAGTTGGTCCATGCTTAGACCTGAAACGCCCTTCTCAAGCAGTTTGGTATACGTCTTTCTGGAGGCGCTCGCAACCTTCGTGCTGAACGCCTTCGACGACTCAGCCTCCGTCTTGATTATCTCCGGTTCCATTCTGGCCGCGTAAGCCTTGGCCTCGATGGCCTTGAGTTCCGCAGGCGTCAACTTGTTTGGCTGTGGCTTGGGATGCATTCTGATGATTGGTTGGAGCTTATTGTTTACGTTTTCCGCTATTCTCTGCATCTTTTCGATCTTTCGTCTGCTTGCGTAGAGGTAGATCATGTCGAGACTGTTGTTTGTGGCTAGGATCGTCACTTTACCCGGGGCTTTTCTCCCCGTTCGTCCGCGTCGTTGAATGTATCGTATCTCACTCGGTATGGGCTCATAAAAGATGACTTGGTCCACTGCGGGGATGTCTAATCCTTCCTCGGCGATGGATGTAGCCACCAGAACGTTTAACGAGCCGTCTTCCAACTGCTTGATTCTCGCAGCCTGCTCTTCCTGTGTTAAACCTTTATCCAATAGGGTAGACGCTTGGCCCACAAAACGGTTCGCCCTTACGCCCTGGAGCGTGTTTAATTCTGAGACAAGGTGGTTCGCGGTGGCTCTGTACTGCGTGAAGACCAGCATCCGCGACGAAGGCTTCGCGTCTACGATTTCTCGCACTAAACGCTTCAGCAATACCGTTTTAGGATGATCGATCTGAATGCTGTCGACAGCGGCTGTCAGCTTCCGGTATTCTGTCTCCTGGACGAGGATCGCGTAACTCCGTTTCTCCCTCGTTTCCTGAGTAACTTTGCTGAGAAACGTGTTGAGGGTCCACACCCCTTGCGTTTCCAGAAGTTCCAACATGTGGAAGAGCGTTAACGCCAGGGACTGAGTTATGATGGCTGTGAAGATTCCTCCCCGTTCCTCCGCATCCCGCTCTTCAAGCATGAGCCGAAGTTCCTTACCTGCCTCGATGAGGCTTCGCCTCGTTGTATACGTTGGGCTGCTCTTGATTATCCCCCTTTGACGCAGCCAGAGGAGTCTCCTATTCAACATCGTTCTGATTAAAGCCCTCATCGCCACGTATTCCTGTGGGAGGTCTACCCGCTTCCATTCAATGTCGATCGGCTGGAGGTATGGTTGAACGTCGGGATCCTCTTCGTTTCTGTACTCGATGTGTTCAATGAACAGGTTTCTACAGACGTTCACAACCCTTTGCGTGTCGGATCCTGGTGACGCCGTCATCCCGAGGACAAGGGGATACTCGGCTTGAGACAGATAGTACTTGGCGATACTCGTATACGCGTACTTCTTTACGGCTCTGTGGCATTC
>JAOZHB010000025.1 GCA_026015035.1 Candidatus Bathyarchaeota archaeon
TAGTGAAAACCGATGGAACTGGAGAGCCATTGTTTACTCTGGTGTAGCCTGCGACTCACAAGATAGGGTATACGTCCACAGAAGAACGCATGCGCCAGCCATCCTCGTCTTCGACAGCAAAGGAACCTTCCTCAGATCTTTTGGAGAAGATCTGTTTGCTAATCCCCATGGCATCTGGATAAGTCCTAAAGACATCCTGTATTGTACCGACACAGTAAACCACACAGTAACGAAGCTTTCACTAGACGGCGAGGTCTTGATGACCTTAGGGACAAAGGGTAAGCCTGGGAAGCCTGATGAACCCTTCAACAGACCTACACGTGCAGTAGAATCACCATCGGGGGACATCTTCGTCTCAGATGGCTACGGGCAGCAACGAGTCCACAAGTTCGCTTCGGATGGTACACACCTTCTCTCTTGGGGTTCCAAAGGCAAAGAACCTGGTCAATTCTCCCTCCCCCACAGCATCTGGGTGGGCCGTGATGAACGCGTTTATGTGGCTGATAGGATGAATGGCAGAATAGAGATCTTCAACACTGATGGTGAATTCCTCGACCAGTGGGTTGGACTCATGTATCCAAATGAGATCTACATAGACAAGAACAATATGGTCTATGTCGCTGAGTCCGGTCTGGGAACTGGGGAACCCAAGTTCCTGGACGCTGGACGAGTAAGCATCCTGAATGCTAACGGTGAGGGACAGGCACGTCTCCGGAGTAGGATCTCCCACGGGATATGGTTGGACTCTAAAGGCGATATCTACGTTACGAACCTCGTCTTAGGAATAACAAAACACGTCAGGCAAACCGAATAATTTACACAATATATCACACTCATCCCCCATCATTTTTTAACCCTCCATCCCTTTTTTTAGTAATTTCAAACGAATTATTTGGTTCAGTTACTGATCTCGTTACCTAGACAAAAAAGGTTGAGATCGTATAGATCAGTGTCGTTCATGAAATCGTTAGCTAGTTGGTTAAGGTATGGGCAACCTAAGAGCGTCTAACACTGCTCAGAATAGAATGTAGCCTCCGCAGACTGAGATAACTTGCCCTGTGACATAGTCCGAGAGATCTGTAACAAGGAACTCCACGACCTTTGCACAATCCTCTGGCCAGCCCAATCTACCTAATGCTATCTGGCTTTCCAGATACTTCCGAGTCTCCTGCTTGTTACGACCTCCACCTATAGCTCTCGACGATAGTATCCAAGCAGGAGCCATGCAATTCACATTCACGTTATATCGTCCGAGTCGTGCTGCGAGGGTTCTCGTGTAGTGAATGACGGCTGCTTTAGCGGTGCCGTAAGCCCCTCTAAACCCTGCGTCATCGCTCTCCGCTGAGCGAGGTACCGTGGCATGTATACCTGCTTGTGAGGCGACAGTCACTATTTTACCCGATCGCTGCTTTTTCATTGAAGTGGCAGCGGCTTCACAGCAAAGGAGAGTGCCTAAAAAGTTGATGTTAAATTGATGGAGGAAATCCGTTAAGCCTTCCCAAGGAGCATCCCTCGGTACTCCTGGACGTCGAAGTGCACCACCGGCATTACAGATGAGTATGTCCAACTTGCCAAATTCGTCTAGAATCCGCTTGAACATGGTGTCAACTTCTGCTTTTTTTGTCGCATCTGCTTGAATTCCGAGAGAACGCCTTCCAAAATTTCTAACTTCATCCATGACAGTGGGCGCTGAGATATTCTCGTCATACTCTTTGTAGGCCTCCAAATCAATGTCATTTACGACAACATCGGCCCCAAGTCGCGCGAGCCTCAAAACATAAGACCTTCCGAGGCCACGGGCTCCACCTGTAACCAACGAGACCTTCCCAAGCAGTTTCTGTTCCAAAACCTTCCTTTCAGCTTGTTTAACTAATTCGGGTTTTTCTGCGTATGCGTTCATAAAGTCTCTCTTCCTATTCAACTCTACAATAACCTAAATAGTCGGCTGATAACATTCTTAACTATCGACACGTTGCCTTGTACTCATTAGCGATATAGGCGACCTTCCACTTATTATTGACGCTGTCACGAAGTATAGCTAGCTACAGAATACTGAAGGACAGTACCAGTTTATTTGGCTTGCTAGCTAATCGCCTTGGAAGACTGGAACAAGAAACTGGCGAGTAACTGAATCACATTCTATGCCTATTTTGTAAACAATATGGGTAGCCAGCTAACAAGCAGTTACAAATTATGAATAAGCCTTAGTAAGTTTCCCAGATCCGAATGATTCTCTGTTTTGTTCCGTCAGAAATATTTGTCCCGTTATCACTTTTAATCGTGTACTTTATTACAGAGATATAATACAAATGAGTGACGACCGATGAGCATAAATTCGCCAAGCCTAATGAATCCCAGATATTGGTTTTCCATAATAATGGTTATCATCATTCTTTATGCATTTGTAAGATGGAAGATTCAGGATCGGAGACTGAATGAAGAATAGCGCGCGCTTAAAACTTGCTAACCGACGATTTTTTCATTAATAACTATCCTTTATTGGCTATCTGTAGGTTACAAGCTAGCTTTTCCTATGATTTCTCTACTTGTCGCTACCTTCTAGTTCTTCACAAGGCACACGCACGCTAAAGTGACGTTTCTTATTTCTCCACGGCGCGCGCGCTACTACAAGCTTCAATAATACTTAGTCCTGTAATATTAAGTACGTCACTATATTCACGAAGCGTATTATCTGAGATGGTTCTAGGATCTTATACAATAAACTATGAGAAGAACACGCCTCATGTAGCCTTACATAAGATGTCCATAACACTCATTTGAAAGAGAAAGTTTATGTAGTTACATCTATAATTTGATAATGGGGTATTATAATGGTAGAGTCCGAGGACGTGCATCGTGGACGTTTATGGGGCGGTGTAACACCCTACCCTCAGTACATGACTTACTCAACCGAACCAGCACCACACATAGGTCATCAATTTCACCTCTGCGTCATGTGCGAAAGCGGTGGCTGCCCTCTAGAACAAGTGAGGGAGCTCGTTAGAGATCCGAAGTTCCTGTGCAAGAAGTGTGGAAGAGCCGCTGTACACGAAGAAAACCTCTGTGAACCCGTCCCTCTGTAGCCTGACTTCAACACCATCCCTTTTTTTATTTCTAGACGAAGTAGCTTGAATAGTAGTACGTTCTATGTTCTTCCCGATTCGTAGCTAGCTAGCATACGTGAGTGAATCTGATAAATTGTGGTTGCTTGGGTAAACCGCTTTGGATTGAAGAGGTTAGTGTAGTTTTGGATTGGCTGGTCGCTAGCCAGCTCTTCGAAGCTGTTACACGAGTTCCCTCGTTCCTTGCTTTCGTCAAATCCGTTATCACGGGACGGAAGTATCGTTTATCCCACCTTACCCTGTTCCATATTGTTTAATACTGATTCTTCTTTCCTCAATAAACAGAGTGGGTTGCTGAACCATGAAGTTTGAGCCACAGTATTTAGCCGCGTTTTCAACCCTGGTTATCCTATTCGGCTCCATACTTCCCTTACCACATGTGTCTGAAAGCGAAGGAGCTGGGTACACGATACACCTGCTCTCTTACGTCGTATGTAGTTTTTCATGGGCTCAATTCCTGAGGTCCAGACGAAGGTACACCGCAGTAATGGTAGCACTTACTCCCGTAATTGAGATTCTGCAACGTCCTCATCCCTATAGAACTCCATGCGTGGAAGATTTGATCGCAAACAGCGCTGGCACGATTCTAGGGTTTGCCTTTTCCCGTGTGAGGCATTAGACGTGTGAACGCCAGCTCACCAAATAAATGTATTATTCACCACGTTTTTACACTACTCCTCATCTTTGGAGGTAGTGCCAAATCGTGGCATGTTATTCACGCTCATCGCTCGTTAATCTGATTCGAACAATTAGCTACTTATTACCCTGCCTTTGAGTCTTTGGCGTGTTCTATAGCGGATGAATGAACCGCGAGAAGATATCGTCTTCGCCGTTTGCAGCTATCTGTCTTAAGTTGGTTGATTCAATTGGTTTTTTCGACAACAGCGTTTCGAGCTTCAATCCGTTTCTTTAACCATTGTGCGACTTGTCTGAAATATGGATCTGACGTTTGATCGATTATTGGGATTTCACGTGCACCCATTTTGTTGATCGGTCGATATTCTGGCATTAATGCACACATCACATTGGCCCAATAGGTTGTACCATTTTGTAACATTTCTTCGATGATTCTGTCACTTTCTGGTTGGTATGGTAGTGGGAGAAAAACTACGCCTTCTGCCCAATTTATGACTAGAGGTTGGCCTGACATCAAGATGAACTGAATTTTTTTAAAGAACTCATCGGTTGAAAGTTCAACGCAATGGAAAATGACAAGCTTCTTTATGGGTTGTAGGACGACCTCAATTTTTTCGTCTTCTTTCCACGTGTTATCCGTTTTTCAGTGCCCTCCCCTTATTTTTCCTGATAGTAGAATGCGTTTACGTACCCACTACTTTAAAAGAATTACACTTCCCAACAAGTAGGCTCTGGCTTATAAACGGAGCGCCGGCGAGAAAACGATCGTCATGGTAGCAAACGTGAAAGCGCTTATTATGATTTACGCGAGCCATCCACCCGTTCTCTCATAAAAGACTTCGGCTGATACCGTTGCTATCCCGAGGGACATGAGCACAAGGTTCAGTCCCAGAAAAAAGAAGCCTACTTGTATATATGGACTGAAGAGTGATAAAATTGTTGTGAGGATTACTAATTCCAGCATAAACGTCGAGAAAAGCACGAACAGTTGAAAGAACATGGAGTACCAGCTTTTGGCACCTCCGTCTCCGATCATTGGTCGTACCCAGCCTTTAAAGAACGATTCGTAGAGTGTGAAGACAACACTGAAGACTAACGTGTATAGGGGTAGAGTGATCGTCCTCGTTGAGGCGGTTGAAAACGTGGCTGTCGTGGTGCTGCCTACGGTAAGCGAAAGCAACCCGGTGAACGCTGTGGCTCCGATCAATCCCAGGCAGGCGTCAACCTTTACGGAGGGTTGTTTGATCGATTCCTTCACGAACCTCAAGTATGAAAACTCCTTTGACCCTTTCGAAGTCGTTTCCGTGCAAGTCCGCCCAGTATAATTGCGTTTCCCAAGAATAGTGCAGTCATGAGGTTTGCGACGAAGAACGGCGTTACAAGCATTAGAGCGAAGGAAATTCCCAACGCCAGCAGTGATCCGAAGGCCCCTGCAAGCAATGTGGCTGTGGACCCTATTTTCAATAAAGCCTTTCGATCCACTCGGACACGTACATCTGATGGCCGTTTTTTCGACCATAGTTTAGCGCGTGCTATTAATCTTGTATCTTTTCCCCCTCTTGTTAATCTTAGGTACTTACTGCCTCTTTACTTTGCATTGATGCGTGATAACACAAATAAAAACAAACACACTTGGTTTCTTCCTAGGAATGTGCAAGTTAGCATGGTTCTATCGACAGCTCGTTATTTTACAATAGAGAGACTTCGAACGGTAGTTGCTGAAAATGGGTTGTTAGAACCATACTGTCAGATAAGCTTTACACTGTCATGGGGAACTTACCTTTCCCTAGTCGATAGCTAGTTAGCCTGGTTAATACTGTGAAAACGGTGCCATGAAATGCAGATGTTGACCACGTCGGCCAACAAAATCCCTGTCACGCTCTATACTTTCAAAGCGAGGCGACAGATCACAAAAACGACGGTAAAATGCGTTATCGTTGAGGCTTTCACGATTCAACGAGCTAGCTGGCGAGTGTGTTGATGACGGACAGGGTGCTTTTTCGTTGAAGTCTCAGTTGAGGTTGTCCTGCGAATCGAGAGACGTAACAATTCTTCAGTTCCACTTCATCCCCAACATTAACCTTGTCTATCTGCTTATTCCACAAGCTGAGTCTTATCGATCCCGTGTCGTCAGCGATCATTACATTGGTGACATAGGATTCTGAACCCCATCGCGTAATAACCGGTTTCGTTGGTTGAATTTCAACGATTTTTGCCTTCACATCAATCCCCTTCATGCCAAACCGCAGATTGTCGATCTGCTGTATCTTCTGATACAGTTCTTCGCTAAGGGGCTGGGGGAGGGGTATGTCTTGAATGTGCTTTTTTAATACCTCTGGGTTTCTCACACACTCCAGATTGACAGGGAACTGCCAGATGACCTTCTCTTCTTTAGTAATGAGGAATGTGGCAGAATCCCGCGTTATTCCTCGACGAGAGATCGTTAATCGTCCGCACTGAGCTATCGTATTCTCCCACGCTTCGACAAAGGCATCGACTAATCGCTTGGGATCCACGTCGTGCTTACTTGCTATGGTCACAATGGACTTAAGATGAGCATAATACGCGTTGGAGTTACCCCTAGGCCGGCCTCTCTGCTCCCTTTCCCCCCCGAATCTTGCTGTCACGGATTTCTAGCCTGCCTTAAGGTATAAATCGGCTTCTAAGTAGCCGTTTTTTCTCAGCCAATCCGCTTGGTTTCGTCGGTAACGGTAGACGATGTCTCCCCGCTTGTCTGACTGGAAGTCCCAGGGTGAGACGATGACGATGTCATTCAGTCGTATCCACGCGCGCCGCTTCATCTTACCCCGTATCCTACATAATCGCGTGAAGCCATCCAAGCATCGGACCATGATCCGATCGTAGCCCAGTAGCTTTTCCGCGAAACCTAAAACCTCAAATTCCCTATTGGGCAATCGAGGCTTGATAAACGACTCGCTTATGACCTTTCTTTTCCCCATACCACGCCACCTCCGTCTTACGTCACTCGTACTACTGGTGGTCCTCGTTGCACATAGCATGTTTTACAGTAGACAGGCCTATTGCGATCAGGTTTGAACGGAACCTCGCATTCGTCCCCGCAATCGGCGCATACTCCTTTATACGTCTTCACGGGTTCACGATGCAAAGTGTGGTTTCCCTCCAATTCTTCGAACTCCGTCTTCGTTAAGGCTTGTATTCGGTTTAATTCGGACATTTCTCCGTAGCCCACAAGGGTTATCGCGGTTCCTTCCCCACCCATTCGCGCCGTTCTGCCAATCCTGTGAAAGTACACTAAGGCGTCTAACGGGATGTCGTAGTTGATTATGTGCGTTATCCCTTGAATGTCTAAGCCTCTTGCAGCAACATCCGTCGCAACCAGTAACTTCAGTTTTCCTTTTCGGAACGAGTTAACAACAAAGTTTCTTTGCGATTGCGTGAAACCACCGTGCAACGGTTTTGCATCATATCGTTTAGCTCTCAGTCGGTCTGCTAACTTGCTTGTTCCTCTGCGTGTTCTGCAGAACAGTATCGCTCGTTCCACAGGTTGATCGTCTAAAATGCTGCATAGGACATCGAATTTATCCCTAGGATTTACGACCACGTAATGCTGGCTAATCTGTGTGAGGGCTATCTCGTCTTTGCTCACGAGGATTTCTTCTGGATTCTTGAGGTATCTGTCGCATACATTCAGGACAGATTGATCAATGGTCGCGGAGAAGAGACTTGTCTGCCTCTCGACTGGCACCTTTGAAAGGATGTAGTCGATGTCCTTGATGAATCCCATGTCGAGCATTCGATCGGCCTCATCGAGAACAACCATTCTCACCCTACCCAACTTCAGTGTTCGTCGCTTAAGATGATCGATGATGCGGCCGGGTGTGCCGACAACAATGTGGACGCCCCGTTCCAACGCCTCTATTTGCCTCCGAATAGAGCTTCCGCCGTAAATGGGCACGACCTTAAACGCGGTGTATTTACAGATTCGACGGATGTGTTCTGCGGTCTGGATGGCGAGTTCGCGGGTCGGCTCCAAGATTAACCCTTGAACCCCGTTATTTCCCGGGGTTAGGCGTTCAACCATTGGAATTCCAAACGCAGCTGTCTTGCCTGTTCCCGTGTGTGCCTGCCCAATCACGTCCTTGCCTTCAAGTAATGGACCTATTGCTTGAGCTTGAATTGGGAAAAGACTGTTAAATCCCATCTCTTCAATGCCACTTAACACCTTTCTACTTAACGCTAAATCTTCAAAGCAGTGTATCTGCATACTTTTATTCTCTCATATCACAAAAATTTAACATGCTATTCTAAAAAGCTTCTACAAGCTTCTTTAGTCGGGAACATGAAAATGAATCGTTGTGATGTGGCTCCCCAATGGGGTATCTCCCTTAAAAAGGTTTACCGTTTGCCAGCACTCTCGAACAAATACTTCCTAGCGTGTGCTAACAAGTAGCGAGTAAGAAAAAAAGGTGTGGAATTGTGAATATACTATAGGGGCACGGGTTCACAGAGGTTGTCACTATTTGCTGCGGTTCTCGCACACACCTTGCAAATGAACTTTGGATTCCGAACTAAATCTTTAACCTGTTCTAGAGAAACCTCGCCAGCTTCAGCCATATTGCAGAGGTGGTGTCGGTGACCAATGTGCGGTGCTTTTGTTCTGTAACCAAATGGTTCCCGAAATTCTGTTGGTTGAAATGTATCGAATTCTCCCATTGAAGATCCCATTTAAATTGTTGTTCATTAACCTAGATAAAACTTTCTTTTTTTAGGTTATCTAGCTGTGTGTTTACGCAGGCGTTTTAAGCGTCAATCGTTTTTTTCGTACTCCAGCTTTAGCGTGAGGAACTCGTTAACGGTGGGTTTTCCCAGTTTTTCGTAGTCCTCAGCAGAAAATTCGAGTTGTAAGGGCGCTCTTGAAGCCGATCTCTGTGATGGAGGTGGGGGTCGATAGGACGCCATGACCTTTTGCAACTCATTCATGTATGCCCTCGCTATTCGCATCGCTATTCGTTCTTCCTCCGTCTCCGGTTCCTTTACAATGACGTCCTCCAAGCGTGGCATTCTCGGTGCTTCCATGCTGTGGCCAGACGTGAAGGCGATGGGACTGAATTGGATGATGATCCTATTGCCCCGTGTCTGCATGGCGACGATTTTGACCTTTCGTTCAATAGTTCGCGTAACCATTATCCTCGCGTCTCACAGTAGTCAACGCGTAACATAAATCTATCTAGCGCGCGCTCCTACTGCGGTGCAGTCAAACCCCATGGGCATAGGATTTGCTAGCTAGCTGATGTCCATACGAATAATCAGATGGATGATAAAGCGATTAAGCTAGCTATCTATTGATGTGTCGTGGGCTCCCCAAGAAATTCCTGTCTATCATTTCAAGAGTCAAACCAAAGGAATTCTTTCCTTCCAATCGATTTCAACAGCCTTGTGGTTAGAAAGGAACATGCAACCCACTCTTTTAGCGCGCTAGCTAGCGTTGTCGTCTAAAGCATTACCCTTATTATTCACAAATTGTAACAAATACAGTAATTAGCCATTGTAATGATGGAGAGTGTATGTGAACACGTCTTCTTCCGAAACCGCTTCAGCGAAGTGGAGAGGTATTTCCCTCATTCTTGTCGGTATCATCTTCCTTAACACGGGGATTTTTGCATATGTTTATCTCAATCGTCAAACTGACTTCGATGAGTTTCAAAGCCAGTTCGCGGGGCTTCTGGACCAACTATTCGAAAACCAACAAGAAATTCAGCGGCTTCAACAGAAAATTGAGATCATCCAGTATGTGAATCAGAGTGATTCCCCTCTCATCTCCAAAATATTCAACTTAGTGAAGGACTCCGTCGTGCTGATCAAGACGAAGGTTCAGACGGTGACGGGGCTTCAAGATCACGCCCAAGGCTCCGGCTTCGTCTATGACCGAAACGGGCATATCATCACCAACAACCACGTCATTGAAGACGCAGATGAGATCAGTGTCACCTTCACGAGTGGAAACATCGCCAAGGCCACCCTCGTAGGAACCGACCCGTACAGTGACATCGCGGTCATCAAGGTGTCCTCTGAAACAGTGTCTACCGTCGTTCTCGGGAACTCTTCCACTCTCATAGTGGGCGAATCCATCGTGGCCATCGGAAACCCCTTTGGATTGAGCGGTACGGTCACAGCGGGCATCATTAGTCAGGTTGGCCGAGCCCTCTCGGCTCCGGGGGGCTACCGGATTGTGGACGTCATCCAACTCGACGCAGCGATAAACCCTGGCAACTCAGGAGGCCCCTTGGTGAACATGTGGGGTGAAGTCGTCGGCATGAACACCGCGATTGTTTCAGGCGCCACAGGCGTCGGGTTCGCCATTCCCTCGGACACGATCCAGCGGGAACTTCCCTCCCTAATAGCCACGGGACACTATTCGCATCCCTGGATCGGCATTCAAGGATATGACGTGGATCCGGATATTGCGGCGGACATCGGATTAAACTACACAGACGGCATCTTCGTCTCAGAAGTGGTCTTTGGCGGCCCAGCAGCCACCGCAGGAGTGCAGGCAAACGATGTGATTGTGGGCGTGGAAGGGGTGAGGATCAGGGATTTCAACGATCTGTCCCTGTATCTTGAACGAAACACGCGACCCAGCGACACAGTAACCGTGACCCTCATAAGAGGTCAGCAGAAACTACACATGCAAGTCGTAGTAGGCGAACGTCCTCAACCGAGTTAACTAAAGGGTCGAAAGGGACTCTAATGAACCAATGATTCAGTGGAGACATCGGATTCTCGCGGTGGAGATGGCGGGTTCACTTTTCTATTTCAATGATCTTCTTTCGACTCTTAACGCCGCTGACAATTCGCGCTTGACCCTCGAAATGTCTTGAAAGCAACTTTAACAGAGCCACATTAGCCTTTCCTCGTCGAGGCGACTCCGTTACCATGACCACGTATTCGTCGTCCCCGATCTTTTCCACTCTGCTCTCCCGGGCGTTGGTCTTCACCGTGACGCTTATCCTCAACGTACATGTCCCCTTTCAACCTAGAATCATTACGGAAAACAGAGGTTCCTTCGCAAGTTTTGCACCGTCACCTACGTCGTTAGGACTTGGGCACATTAATAAATTGAGTGGGTAAAATAGTAATATACATTTGTATCGTTAAAAACGGCTTCTGGTTTTTCGTATGAGTGGTGATGGGGGATTAAGCTATCTACCTAAAAAATATGTTGGGTTTGGAGTAATAATTTAATCAAAACCCAAAAACCCCCTTTTTAACTTACATAGCTAAGCGCGCGCTGAACATGTACTAAACAGTAAGTTGACTCTCCAGCAAGAAATTGAAGGAATACTCGCGGATTCGAGTATTGATATTTCTTCTTTATCTAGACCCAACTTCAGCGATTTACTTGAAAAGAGATTTAGCGCACGCTAATACCTATTTTTCTTCTAGCACGTACGTTTTTTATACTGGCCAGCTAGCGTAATCATGGCGATCTGGGAGGTATATGATCGCACACGTGCTCGCTAGCTCTACCTTAATTGCTGAAGACATGAAGACAGCTAATTTATCGTCTTCGCAATAGTAATTATTATTGTTAACATAATCACGTACAGGATCAAGCTACCCAAAACAACTGACGTTGAAGGCGTATCCGTTTTCATTAAAACACATCCAGTAACTTGCTATAAGTACTTCGCATAATTAATTATTTCAAAAGACGCTGCCAATAACATCATTACGCACTTGGCGAACACCTGTATACAACAAGATAACGCCCCACGTTTTACACATAAAAACGTTAAGAATTAAGTGGATTAGAAATCAGCTAGCTAGCTAGCTTACACGACACAGGAACAGTTGTTATCCGTTTTCTTCTAAAAAATCTTTCACACCACTCCAGTTTCGATTTTGAAGCACGATGCTCCCTGCATACCAAAGCGTTCCTCCAGCTGACTTGACAAGAACTGTGGACCTATCGTGAAATCCCGCTTTCAACATAAATCCCTACACATCTTAGACCCTCTCATATCTGCGGATTTTAGATTCGGATGATGTCTAAGCTCCCTCAACTTCACCTCGCTAACCGAACATGCTGCTTCGCTTCTACCCTGTAAGCCTGTTGAAAAATGAACGAACCGCTTCCCCCCCTCAGCGTCTCTATGCAGACCCCGTCGACGTATGATCTGCTTCGTCTTCGCGTTCACTTACTCCCATTTCCGCTGAGGCTATCATGGCTTGGATCTTGTGGGCGAATTCGCTTTTAGTTATGGTTGCGACGTGTAATCCCTCGCGCTTTTCATTCTTCTTCATAAAGATGGGCAGACACTTGATTTTGAGGAGAGGAGGTAGGAGTCTGGTAAGCCATTGCCACGTGTTCTGCAGTCGGCTGCAATGGTCGGCTTCGTTCTCGAGGAAGACCAGGATGAAGGAGGGGTGAACCTCCTCTTGCAACGCATAGTCTATGCAGCAGGTTAGATGACCGATGATGTGGTTCATTTCCCATCGGGTCTCAGCTTCTACAAAGGCAACAAGCTTGTGGTCGTTGAACCACATGGAGTCGATTTGAAAGAGTTTTCCATGCGTTTTACGCCGCGTCTCGCTTTTAACGGTGAAACCAAGCGTTTTCCCGGCTTCATCGATCCACTCAACTAACCTGCCATGCGTAAAGTAGGGGATGGTTCTCGATCCTCCTCAACGCCAGTACTTTGTTTCTTCATCATTAATAAACCAACGGTGAACCCCTCTCGAACTCCGATTCTCACGCGCAACACTCCAATGAGTTACCATGGAATGCTGTGCCAAGCAGGTCTCGGGAAAAGTTGATAAGCACGCGGAAGAAGAGAGTGTTACCTTACGCGGGCAGGCTGCGTGGTTGACTATGCATAAGCGGATAGGCATAATCGGCGGGTTAAGTCCGGAATCGACGGTCCTCTATTACCAGCACATTGTTCGAAGATATTACGAGTTATTTGGTACTCATAGTTATCCGGAAATCATTATCTACAGCGTCAATTTTCAACGGTACATTGCGTGGGCTTATGAAGAACAATGGCCTACAGTGGCTGAGGCGCTGCTGGACCTTCTGAGGCGGTTGCAACGAGCGGGAGCTGACTTCGCGGTCATCGCCTGCAACACCTTACACGTTGCCTTCGATCAGGTTCAATCCCGCTCTCCGATCCCCCTCCTCAGCATCATCGATGTAACAGCGGAAAAGATACTGAACGAAGGCATCGACACGGTGGGGCTCCTGGGAACGTTGTTCACCATGGAGCACCAGTTTTATCGGGACGGACTCGCTCAGCACGGGATCAGGGCTCTCATTCCGAATAAAGCAAGTCGTGAGTACCTCGACAAGATTATCCTCGACGAGCTATCGATCGGCATCGTAGACCCCGAAACTCGTGCCAACGTGTTGACTATCATTGACGGTTTGATCAATGAGGGCGCGAAAGGTATCGTTCTGGGCTGCACTGAACTCCCCTTGCTACTTAAGGACCATAGCGTCCACAGGTTATTTGATACTGCGTCCATTCACGCTGAGAAGGCGCTTCAACACGCAGTGATGACATCGGATTAATTCCAAGCCCCCTCTTGCGGGGCAAGGAGAAGCTACCGACTACAGCAGTCACCACTTTACTAACCCGTATGATTGACTGTTACTCTAGACCGCATGCTATTCCCCATCTAGCTATCTGCATACAACAACTCTATAGAATTGAAGAAGCTGGTTGAAGCGGGTGCAGAAGCATACTCCTGAAGCTTCGTTCCTCCCCGATGGGTAAAAAAAGTATAAAAACTCTTTTCCAGCTAGCTAACTACCATGAGACCCGATTTGTCGGTTCAAGGGATGATCTTTGACATAGACCGATTTGCAGTCCACGATGGACCTGGAATCCGCACAACGGTCTTCCTAAAAGGATGTCCTCTTAGGTGCTTATGGTGCCATAGTCCAGAATCGCAATCCAATCACCCCGAAATCCTTTACCAGGAAGAACGTTGCACAGCTTGCTGGCTCTGCATAGAGGTCTGTCCAGAGGACGCGCTGACAGCGGGTGAAAGACAGGGGAAAGCGGTTGCTATCTTGGACCACGCCTATTGCACTGCCTGCAGCAGATGTATAGATGTTTGCTATTCAAAGGCTCTTAGACTGGCTGGATCCAGTATCACCGTTGGTGAGTTGATGGAGGATGTTTGTAAGGACATACCGTTCTTCCAAAGCTCAGGTGGAGGGGTGACTTTGACAGGTGGAGAGCCTTTAATGCAACCTGAGTTCTCCTACAATTTCCTGCTAGCATGTACTTTACATAACATTCATACAGCGCTTGAAACTACAGGCTTCGCTCGATGGGAATTACTTACCCGGTTATCCAGTGTTACCAATCTGTTTCTGTACGACGTCAAATTCATCGACTCTGACTGCCACAAACGCTACACCGGAGTTTCAAACGACCTAATCCTCAAAAATTTAATGTCTCTTACTAAATTGAACTGCGAGATCCAAGTTCGAGTTCCCTGCATTCCCGGTATCAATGATGGTGAAGATCAGATTCGGTCCTTAGCAAAATATGTTGGTAGGATGGGTATCAAGAGCATAGCCCTCTTACCATACAATGCTGCTGCAGGAGCCAAGTACCGATGGATCGGATGTCAATATACTCTAACGGACCGAGAAACACAGACCCAGGAGTACATGAATTCTCTTGCAGACATTTGTCGAGAAGAAAAACTCCAAGTTCAGATAGGCGGTTAACATCAACTTCTTGCTTCCACATGAAGTTCGAACCAAGGAACTGCACTTCTAGCTAGGGTTCTTGCAACGAATATAGTAAACCGTAAAAAAAATGTGGGGAACTTCGCAGGTTACGCTAGACCTTGCTCGATCCGTTGAAGGTGGAGGCGCTGCGTCTCTTCGTCAAGCATCACCCAGTAGGCTGTCCAGCCACCCATTCGAACCCGTAGATGCCTGTACTTTTCCGGCTCCTTCATCGCCCTCTTCAGCTCCTTGACATCGGTCACGGAGAGCGTAATCATGTTACCTCCGAGGTCGATGAAGGACTTGATGAGTCCGGCCAGCCGTTGTGTGCCCTTTTCGTCCTTCAAGGCTCCGCCGGATAGGCGGAGGTCCAGCGGCGCGCCTGCTGGCAGGTCGTAGGGCCGCATCTTCACGCAGGACCGTATGGCTGCCGTGGGACCGGAAATTGCTGCGCCCCATGCAGGACAAAGATTGGCCGCTATAGCCTCACCAGCGTGACGCCCATCCGGAGTCGCCCCCACCTCCATTCCAATCTTTTGGTACCATGAGAAGGTTCCGGCTGAACACGGGTAGATGACCATGGGGTGCCTAACTGCGTGGAACCGACTTCTTTTCACAAAGTAGTCCATCATCTCTCGCCCAATCGCGTCAGCGTAGCCATCGTCGTTGCCAAACTTTGGTGCTTGAGAGACTAGGCGTAGCCGTAGGGTTTCGTAGCCTTTCCAATCGGCTTCGAGAGCCGTTAAAAGATCGTCCAAGGCCACTACTTTTTCCTCAAACACAAACTCCTTTATGGCAGCCATGGCATCTACAGCATTTGACAAGGCCTCCCCCATTAAATGCCAAACAATATAACGGGCGCCACCGTGAAGAATATCCTTCTCCTTTTGTATGCAATCATAAGTGAGTGCTGACAGTAGGGAGTTATAGCAATATTTACCGTGGCCACTGTGCACGAGATCGTCGTTTTCATAACCCAGACCAATGAAGTCGACTGCTTCCTTAAGCTGGTAATCCGTCTGCGTCTTCCATGCATCCATTAAATCTTGAAAATTAGCGAATGTACGGGGATCCCCAGTGTCAGGTCCCCACTTTTCGTCAAATACCCGAGAAACGCCTCGATTTAAAGCTAACTCAAGGTAGAGGAGGAAGTTTATACCTCGAATCAGTTCCTGATCTGATTTACCCTGTATCATCGTTTCCCAGCAGTTGGAGTTTGCATAATCACGGGCGTCTTCCAACGGCACCCCAAGATCGACATAACCTTGGATAATTGGCTCATCATTATTTATGAAGGGTTGACCACCGCCCTTCTTGAGAATCTCCGCCGTTCGGACAACCAATTCGTGAGGTGAATCCTTGTGGAGTCTCACGGTGGTGACCGGGCTAGTTAAAGCGAACTTCTCCAAGGCGTTTAGACACATGTAGGTGAGTTCGTTTGTGCCGTCTCTTCCGTCAGGTCGAATTCCGCTTAACAGAATGTTTTGTCCCCAATGATTTATCGCGTCTGCCTGTTCGCGTGATATCGTGAAACGTTTACGGTTCATACCGGCAGATGTATACGGAGAAATCCTCGGTTTCTCTTTAACAGCCACACCGGAACCCGTGGCTGATCGGTCACGCTCTCGAAACATTGAATCGACCTTTTCTCTAGTAGTGATCTCCTCTTCATTGAAGTAGAAGTTCTCTCGTACTATTCGGGCGCGGTCGTTGAAACGCAGCCATAGACAGTCAACTAACTCTTGCGCCTCTTCGAGGGTAATTGTGCGCTCATCCAATTCCCTCTTAAGGGACGTGTAGAGGTATTGGTCTAGACGGCCACAAGAAAGTTGGCTTCTTGTCGTAAGTAGGGCGTAGTTGACGAACCAGAAGGATTGTACCGCCTCATGAAAAGTCCTAGCAGGGAACTCTGGCACGCGTCGGCAGACCTCGGCTATCTTGAGAAGCTCCTCACGTCGCTGAGGGCTGCTGGCCCTGTTTGAAAGCTTTTCAGCGAGATCAGCGTACCTGTTGGCCATGGCCACGACTGCCCTGCATTCCAGATGCATTGCCTGGAATAGCGCGAGCTTTTCGTCCCGTTTATCAGTATGTGGTCGGCTGACGATATCTGCGATCTTGTCGTTTATTTTAGCGATGATGCCTGAAAGCCCCTTCTCCAAGACATCGGGGTAGTACGGCGTCTTATGAGATAGCGTGGCCTCTATGTACTCGCCTTCATCTACAGCTAGCTTTCTCTCGTCTTCGGTGGTGTATCTTACTCGTCTGGTGCGTACGATGACGCCGTCTTCGACGTTGTTGCCGACGATGAGGTCATCATCTTCAATGGCGATGGGCACCTCTAAGAGGGTTTTCTCCAACGCCTTGGCTCGACGAAGCACATGCGGTAGTTTAACCACGTCGGGATCGTCGAGAACGGTGAGGT
The DNA here is from genome assembly GCA_026015035.1 of Candidatus Bathyarchaeota archaeon. GTDB lineage: Archaea > Thermoproteota > Bathyarchaeia > RBG-16-48-13 > DAOVBJ01. The sequence continues at coordinate 16,910 of JAOZHB010000025.1, forward strand.
GACCGCCCCATTGCTTCTGTTCTCGAGTCCTCCGCTCCTCGAGTATGGCGTAAAGTCGTTCAACACGAGGGGTCATGCAGCGTAATCTGGGTCCCGAAAGAGCATTCAGTTGAGCGTTTCCAGACGCTTCTTCAATCTGGATTTTCATATTAAGAACCTTTGATAGCAAGTTCGGAGAATAAAGAAGATAAATTTTTTGGTATTAATGATGCATAATATTTTTTGTGTATTAGCTTCCTTTTTTAGGTGAGATAAGCTAACTTAGAGGGCGTTGACCGAACGAACGCGCACACTAAAACGCTGCTGTCGTGCTCATTGGGATATGATTGGGTTTTTGTGGATTAGCTTTATATGTTGTACATCCTCTTTTTAATTTGGTGACCTACGTGAATATTGTGAATCCCCGTGAGTCCGTCATTGAGTTGACGCGGTTAAATCCCTTTGAACGTTTCCCTGATGGTCGGCCGCGAGTTTCCGACGATCTGCTTGAACGCATGAAGCTGGTTACGACGGAAGAGGCTTGGGGGGTCATGAGGCGAGAGGGGTACCATTACCAGTTTGAGGGTGACTGGTTTTGCACCCATCCCGGGCGAATACTGGTTGGGCGGGCAGTGACTGCCCTGATGGTGCCGCGGCGACCCGACCTTCACGAGCTTGTGGAGGAGACCGGGCAGAAGGAAGGTCGTGTTGGGGGCCAGAATTCTTGGGTGATTGATACGCTCGTGCCGGGTGACGTGATGGTCGTTGACCTGTTTGGCAAGATTAAAGACGGCACCTTCGTCGGCGACAACCTAGCCACGTCGATTCAAGCCCACACGAGGGCAGGCGCCGTCATTGAGGGCGGCATCCGTGACTTTCAAGGCGTGTCCCAATTGACTGATCTGGCCATCTTTTGTCGAGGCGTCCACCCGACAGCCATTGCCGACACCACGCTCGCTGGCATTAACATCCCCCTTCGCATCGGTGAAGCCACGGTGCTTCCCGGGGATGTGGTGCTTGGAACGCCCAC
>JAOZHB010000055.1 GCA_026015035.1 Candidatus Bathyarchaeota archaeon
GGGATTCCGCGCCAGAACCGCAACTAGGTGCTCCAACGACAATTTATCTTGTGCAACCATCGTCAGAAGAAGGGGTAATGTGGTTTCTAAGCCGGGAAAGCCGCTGGGTACCGCCCACATGTCTGAGTGTCTCTTTTCTTTAAGGGTATGTGGCGCGTGGTCGCTAGCGACTACATCGATGCTTCCAGTGAGGAGATCATGCCAGAGACCGTGTTGCGTCGTGGGGTGACGTAGAGGGGGATCTACGAAGGCTAAGCTTCCCACCTTATTTAAAAGGGTATCAGAGAGGATGAGGTGGTGGGGCGTAACCTCGTAGGTGACGGATAGCCCTTCGGCCTTCGCCTGTGAAATCAGGGACGAGGCCTCCCCAGTGGAAATGTGGCAGAAATGAAGGCGAGGTCTTATTCCTCGGATGAGAGAGAGGATGCGTTGAACCGCTTTCACTTCCGCTTGTGGTGGATGGGTCTTTAAACGATTGAAAGGTGAGGAATTGGCGGCGGCCTGAAACTTCGCTTCTAGGTCTTCAATTAGACATCGATCTTCTGCGTGGACTGTGAGAATCATGTCGAGGTCATCAAGGACGTGGAGGGTGTGAAGGAGGACGTTATCGTCATCAACATCCAACGTGGTAAGGGGATTGTGGAGATAAACTTTACAGCCCATCGCGCCGAGGTTTTTTAACTGTTTCAACTCCTCCACCTCAGCGGGGAGACAGGTGTAGAACCCTGTGTTTGCGACGATCCTTCCGCTGGCTACCGTCATTTTCTCTCGTAGACGAAGAGCGTTATCTGTCAGGGGAAGGGTGTTGGGCATGTCGAAAACCGTTGTGAACCCCCCGGCGAGGGCGGCACAGGTTCCTGAATAGTAGTCCTCTTTGTATTCAAGGTCGAGGTCTCGCAGGTGAGTATGCACATCGATAAGGCCGGGTAACACGAGGTTGCCCTGAGCGTTGATAGTCTTGGAAGCCTTAGGCAACCTTTCTTCTCTGTCGATTAAGCAGATTTTCCCGTCGTTAATGGCGATTCCGCCTTTCACAAGTCCATGATCAGTGAGAATTCTGGCATTAACGAGTGCCAAGTCGACCAATGTGTAATCACAGCCCATACTTAGGAGGATACGCGGTGTATAACCGAAGGAAAGACGACGATTCTATTCAGACTCGAGGTCAACTTGACACTCCTCGCAGAGGAAGTTGCCGTTTACTTCCATGAGAGTGTCTGACCATTGCCGGCAATGATCGCAATATCCGGTGGATGTGAAAACTCTTCGAGAGGACAGAAGCTGCTGATGGGTGATCCTCGTCTTTTCAGAAATCATTTCAAGGAGAGCGGGGGTTATTTCCACGATGTCTTTACTTGAGACAATGCCGATCATTTTTCCCCCCTCCATGACAACCAGTCGTCGTATATTGTGGTCTCTCATCGATTCCGCAGCTTCTTTGATGTCGGCTTCGGGAGTTGTGATGCGGACGGGGCGACTCATCGTGGCTTCTGCCTTAACCCTCCGTGGCATGCGGTTCTCGGCTACAACGCGGTCGACAATATCCCGTTCCGTGATGATGCCAACAGGATTTCCCTGGACGTCCGTAACAATGATACTACCCAAGTCGTTAGCTATCATTTTCTTGGCTGCCTGTTCAACGGAGTCATGTTCCAAGACGGTCTTCACGGGACTGGACATGACGTCCTTTACCTGAACGCCAGTCTTCGCATCGTTGAGCACAGCTACATCCCCAATCATGTTCACACAGTTATCACGCATTTATAGTTATCTAATATCGATGACTCCACCTCCAGCAGGAATAAACCGTTGGAGTTCCTCGAGGGGGAGTTTAAGAAGTGTCGGTCGTAACGTGATGGGTACCTTGTTGGCAAGAATTAGTCGCAGCTCTTTTGCGAGTCTACCGCTTTTCATTCGTCCGGGTGCCAAGGTCACACTGTATTTAGTCTGCGACGCTATCGCTGAAGGAGGCCCACCCACAATCATCCATTGATCGTTTATCTGGAGGACACCTATCGAAAGCCGAAGAGGAACGTTTCGAAGGTAGTTTTTGCGTCCATGTATCATAAACGCGCCTCTCGTGAGGTATTCACCGGCGGGAGCGGTCTTACTGACCTGCTTCGGCGTCACCCAGTACGCGTCCAGGGAAGCGTACCCGCCTTTCCATGCACTGCTATAGGAGACTGCGCACTGGGCGGCTTCGTCGAGGGTTTGTTTAGATGGCGTTTTACCCTCTGTTTTGATGACGACGAAGGGGGCTCCGGGAATGTCAGCGTGGAAAACTACGTCGTCTGGATTCGTGTGCTTCTTTATGAGGAGTTCGTTGCTGGACGCGTCCCGGCCTCCGATGATGAGGAAGCCCTCGTGAGAGTGAGTCCAGCGAAACTTTTCGAACCACCGCCGCTTCCGCTCCCGCTTTGGCTGTTCCAATTCGCTTTCCGTTTGAACTTCAAGCTTCTCAAGCGCCTTCATCTTCTTCTCGGTTTGAGCTATCGCCTCCTTCACGCCATCGATCTTCTCTTGCGCCTTCTTGGCTTCACCGTAGTACGTGGAGGCATTCTCGTACACGCTCTTTCGGAAACTCAAGTCAAACGGTAAACCTTCGAGTTCTACGGTGTAACGACCTTTTTCGAAGTCAATGGACTTGAGGAGGTGGGTGGAAAGTGTTTTGAACTCTCTCTTCTTGACATCCGAAAACCGTTCAGTGTCGCCCTTCCGTGTCTTACTGGCTTCCAATGCGAATCGAGATAAAAGCTCGAGCTCTCGGACATGGGAGTAGATCACGTCTCCAATGCGCTGTTTTTCTGCAGAAGTCTGTACGAAGTCCGTGAGGCTTTTCCGTTGTTGGTCCAGAATTCTACGTTGAACATCAACTTTTTGAAGCATCTGCCCCTGGACATCCCCTTTTTTCGTCTCAAAGCTCGATGTGGTAAAATATTCATCAGCCGCCTCATTGAAGGTTGGGTATTCTTTAAACGAGTGATCGCGGTAAAGGGTCAGAGGAAAGGGTAGTACGTCGAGAAATCGACCGTCCACATGGACGACAATGTGGGGCTTGGGGGTGGTCATAGCGGAAACCAAGTTTTTTGTTTCACTGTAGATTCGGTCCAACTCGTTGCTCTCTAAGCCGTTTGCCAGTGTCTTCTTCTCAACGTGGGCTCGGTTCAGGATTTCTTCAGAATATACACCACCAATGGCGAGGCATCGAGGTAAAGCCCGCACGACATCGCCCTTGATCGCCTTCAATGCTTCCAAGTCTTGTCGACTGATCCGAGCAGGGTCCTGTCCACGAGGAGGCGGCAGCATAAAAGCTTCGCCGCGAACAAGGTTTCTGTCACGCATTTTACGATATGAGGAGGCGTAGAGAATTGTGTCCTTGCTGTCCAGTAGGATGAGGTTTCCTTTACCAAAAAGTTCGAACACGAGTTTATACGAAGCGCCTTTCGACGCAACAGATAGAATGATTACGCGTTCGAAACCGGGCATTTCCATCTCTTCGATGATGCCCCTTCGGAGATGTTTCCTGAGAAGCATGCAGAAATGAGAGGGAGTCTTCGGCTTTTCCGTGACGTACCTCGTTAAATGAATCCGGCGTCCAATCTCGATTAGCAGGGTGTTTTTAGGGTGAACTGCCACGAGAAACGTTAACGGACTTGTTTGATAGATATTGTCAATCCTACAGCCAACAATAATGTCTCTCAACTCTCTGACGACAGCTGCTAAATCAAAGCTGGACATGCTCTCTTTTGGTTTCAAGGAGGCCAAAGTCGATGTTCCCTTGAGGAATAGAAATACCCGTTCAATTTATGTTTGCTTTAGGGAAAGCAAATTAATAATGTTGACGTTTACAAAGCTTGTGTGAAATCGTTCGAAGCCGGGGGCCTCCAATATATTGAAGCTGACAGGGTGGCTTAGGACGATGAACAGAGGGAATTACGGTCTGTTCCTGGAGAGAGCGTCAGCGATGGTTATTGCGGATTCAACGCCTGTCCACTCGTCTTCGGCTGAGATAAGTGCGATGACATCATCCTCTTCCAGATTGAAGGTTTCTTGGAGATCTTTGATTAAGTTTGGGTGCTCGGACAGGAAAGCTGGATGAACAGAGGGAATGCTCAACTTTCCTTCTTTGAAGAGAAGGATCGTCGCTCCTGTCGCTCCGCCTCGAACGGCTAAATCTCGAAGGCTCATGGCAGATTCGATCCGGTCAACCCTGTTCTGGAGGTGGACGCCGAGGGTCATGGGACCCACTGTTAAGAGTTGGGCGTCAACTCTTTTGATGGCTGCGATGTGTTTGGAAGTTAAACGTGTCTCTAAGAACGTTGTTCCCGTGGGGGTGAGGGTGCATCCGGATCGACTTGCTGAAAGATAGCCTTGGCTCTGGAGGTTGACGAGCATCTGCCGCACAGATCCCTCGTGGCCTGAGAGACCGAGCATGTCTTTTAGGCGATAACGTCCTATGGGTCCTTCTCGATCGATAATTATAAGCAGTAGAAGCTCCTTGATGTCGTATCTAGTTGTCCCTCGACTTCGAATTCGTCTGGGATGAGGTGAGGGACTCAATACTTTTGGTACGTCCACTCGATCTGGTCTCCATCCTCTAAGGTATATTGTTCTGCACTTATATAGGCGTGTTCCCCATTTACAGCGTACACCCACCACCGATTGTTGTCGTTTTCATTGCTGTACACGTTGTTAATTGCGTCGATGAGGAACGAGTTGTATGCGACCCAGTATGTGGCATTGACGTCTGCTACGGCGTTTAAGGCGTCGAGGACGGTTGTGTTGAGAGCCAAGTAAACTGCGTCATGTATAACGTAAGAGCCATTTTGATAATCTATTGTGACGTTGACTTGAATGACGGAGCCCCTCAGAAGCGTATAGTTTTGTTGTGCGGATAGAAACTTTTGGTAATACTCAGTATATTGTTGAGAGTAGTAGATGGTTGTGCCTGTCGTTACGACGGAAACGAGTAGGAAGGCAATAAGCCCTACGGTCATCAGTCTCAGGTTTTGACTCATGCGTTTTCACCTCCTCTGAAGGTTCGTATGGCGTTGGTTAAGGGGTAGACTGCGAAAAAAAATAGAAGTACGTTGCTCGCTGCATGTAGGATTCCAAACCAAGGCGGAAGAAGCCAGCCTGACACAATCGCGGCGGCTATCGGGACCTTGAAGGCAACCGCGAACGCGATGTTCGTGAATAAATCGTAAAGGATGGTTAGAACGAGGCCCCAAAGGCCCATTTCTAGGTTAAATCTGAAGAGGTTGAAGGGTTTCCCGGTTGGTTCAGAAGTCATTCGTCCTAGGATACCTCCGACTACACCAAAGACGGTTCCTCCGAGTACAGTTGACACCCAGATGAGGAGATTGAAGCCTAGGGGGTTTATGCTTCCGAAGACGGCTCGAGCCAGTACCCCTGTGGTCACGCCGATGGGTACGCCGAAGACGTAGCTGGTGACGAAGACAATGAGGTCCATGACATTTACGTTGGGTAATCCGATGAGAGCGTAGCTTGACCCGACGCACAGGGCCGCCAGTACGATGATGAGGCAGATTTCTTTGACGGTTAAGCGGGAGGGTAGGACAGACATCCTACATCGATGTGGATAGGATAAATATCCTACACATAAACGTTTCCGTTCCCAGCAAAGGGGAAACCTTTACCCTCACTTAGAAGTCGATTCCTAGCTAATTAGCTAGTGACAGGGTTAAATAAGACTCAAAACGACCGTGTAGAATTTAACGTTAATTAACGTTAAGTTAACGTTATAGAAAGATTTTTAAACATGGAGAGGAAAAGACTTTATCCATGAAGATTCGGGTTACGGTGAAGCGCCCTTACGGCGACATCGAAGTTGAAGGGGACAGCTTGGACGAGGTGGTTCAGGGATTAGAAGCCTTTCCGGAGTGGCTCGTCGTCATCGACAAAATGATGTCAACCACGGACACAGGTCAAGGAGAGAAGCTGAGCGGTATCATAGAAGTCTCCTCTGAAGGCCCTCAACTCACAGTCCCCAAGGACCGGGTCAGCAGCAAAGAAGCCATAGGCCTCCTCCTCTACTCAGAGGACCCGAATCCCTTGGAGCCTAAAGAGATCGGTGCTCTATTATCGCTCAGCGGCCACGGCTCAGCGGGGTACGGTTCGCGTTTAAGTGAAATGAGGAGGGAGGGAAGCATAATCAAGGAAGGCGGGGGAAATAGATTGTCAGTCGCGGGGAAGAAGTGGATTGAAGAGTTGATTTTAAAACTCAAGACCTAAGGAGGGGATACGGAGATGAGTGAGGACGAAACGGTTGAAGTCGTAGTAACGTATCGGGGCCTCGAAGTCAAATTTTCGGGCGCCATAAACGAGGTGGTCCGGTTCTTCCTCGAGTTTTTGAACAAGATGTTGCCTAGTTACGAATTGATTTCCAGACTGACCCTCACCACCGACCTTGAAAAGCTGGTGAAGGAGGTGGAAGGCATCATTGCCATCGCGCCTGAAGGATTGATCGTTACTATCCCCCAAGAGTTGCTTGGGGAGCGAGAGGTCATTCTCCTCCACCTCGTTAAGACGTACGTAGGCTACCAACTGGGGAAGGTGGATCAGGACATCATGTCGATTTCCGACATCATATCCACAACCAGTGGAAAGCCAAGTTCGTCAGCGGCAAGGCTTAGCGAGCTGGTGCAGATGAATTGGGTTGAACGAGTGGGCCGAGGAGAGTACCGGATCACAACGTATGGGATAAAGGCCTTCTCTGAAGAGGTTCTTCCCAAGATCAAATCATTCATGTGAGGGGGCGTCAAGAATAGCGGAGGAAAAGCTGCGAGTGCATGCGGAATACGGGGAGTTCAAGGCAGACTTTGAGGGAAGTCCCGAAGCTGTTTCAATCGCGTTCATTGACTTCCTCAACAAAGTGTATCCCGAGTTCAAGCTAGCCAGCAAACTGGTCTTCAAACCCGACTTGATCAAGCTGTCCCAGACATTGGAGGGCGTGATAGAGTATTCTCCGGAAGGATTAATCCTCACGTCGGACGATCTCACGTCGGAAGAAGCCATAGTGCTCACTCTTCTCGGAGTCTACGTTGGAAACAAGCTCGGATTATCCACCGAGGAGTCCGTGTCCGTCACCCAAATTGCCACTGCGAGTGGCAAAGCTTCGAAGACGATTCTTAACCAGTTAAAGGGTATGATCGACGACGGTTTAGTGGAAAGGGTGGGACGGGGCGAGTACAAAATCAGGAGTCTGGGAACTAAAAGAGCTGAGAAAGTACTTCAAGACGTGAAAAGGAGGGAACACCGATGAGCGGCCTACCCTTCACCATCAAAATCCGTTTCGGAAACAACGAAATAGAGGTAAGTGGCTCCAAGGAAGATGTGTTAGAAGCGTTAAACAACTTTTCCACCATCATGGATAAACTAACCCAAGCCTTCAACACTACGCCCATAAAACCCACTGCTGAACCAACCATTCTAAGAGAAGCAAGCATACCGTCAATCTCAGTCGAACCCGATACCCCTTGCCCCGAGGCCATTCTCAAAATTCTCTCCACTGAATGGGGCCAAGCTAAACCTCGGAAGCTGAGAGAGCTCCTTGAAGCCATGAAAGTGAATGCCATCCACTATCCTGTAGGAACCGTGAAGGGACGACTCACAGACCTGACGAAAAAGGGCCGCTTGAGGCGGGTAAAGGAAGGTAGAGAATATGGCTACATCCGAGTCAAGTAGGTTGAAAGGAGGTCGGAGGTAGAAAGTAAGTTCGATCACCCTCCACGAAAACGGAGGGTGCAGCGGTTCGCATCGGGTTTTAAGGGAACCCCATGCGACTGATCGCAAAGGAGGTTAGGTATATTGACGATTCCCCACTGCACCAAGACTAAAGATAGTCATATCTTCTTTATAAGTAGTTTACTCTCAACCCTCAACCTCTACTTTACTCGTCAAACTGACGTGTTTCACACGTCAAGGGATGCGGTTGTATGGAAATAGCTGAATTCAGCCAGATAACACCGGAGAACTTCGTCGAGATAGGATACACTTCCTTGAAGGACGTGGTGGACTTAAATCTTACGAGGATGATGGCAGTGCCCGGGCTTGACGGTGGTGACTTCGAGGACGAGTTGGAGTTAGAACCCACCATAGAAAAGGGTTTCCTCAAACCGATCACGTTGTTAAATCCTGGGGAGGAGGTACCCGTATTCGGAGTGGATACCTCCAACATCGATTTAGGAGAGACGAAGGAGGGCTTTCTCTGTGCAATTCGGGGCAGCATCGTCTGGAGAGAGAATAAGGCCTACCAATATGTTCGCCACGGCCCCTTCATCTTCCACATCACCGAAGCCAATAAGCACTTCTTGTACAATGCCTTGCGTCAACGATGTTTTGACGTGGATGAGGGGGTGGGTGCACCTATTCTGGACCGGATTCCTGAGCACATCCGTAACATCCTTGAGCGGTGGCTTCAAAAACAGCTCAGTGAGTCGTGTCGAGAATCCCTCCTCCTCTGGGATGGCTCGCTGACCACACGCACAGTCAACAGCCCAATATCCGTTCTAAGCAACCTTCTCAAGCGGGCAAGGGACTCCCGCAACGTGGTCCTGGCCTTATCCAAGAAGACCTCCATCTCCGCTTTCGGGAGAAGGATGGATTCGTTAATAGATACCAGAAACGCCCCCTGCCTCCTCGATATCGACGACGTCGTCCGCGTCCAGTACGGGAAATACCTCCGCTTCTTCGGCAAAATATACGCCGCAAAACTCTCACCCGGAAGTCTAAGCTTTCGCTTGGACATCGATCGACGAGTCTCCCAAGCGGCGGGCGTCCAGGCTGTGGAAAATCTCCTCCGCAGCGACCTGATTGTTGACAGCTATCCTGAGACCCTCCGATTGGCGCACGTCCTGTCAAGGTTCTCAGCGAATGAAGTCTTAGCCATGCAACGTTACGTGGCTGAAAACTACGGTCTGAAGGTCATCCGACGACCCAACATTCGGCAGATCCTCTTCGGACCCTACGGGGGCATCGCATCGAGACGAGTTTGATGGTGAGGGGCATGATGCACATCTACAAACTTGACGGAAACACCATGGAGATCGTTTCCTGCCCGCCCCAGGACGTCCAAAAGGGGGACTACATCATCGTGAGGGACGACGCGGTGAACCGAAGCCTCATCGTGCAGGTGACAAACATCGGATACGCGAATGTCCCGGGAGTGCTGGAAGACATTCTGAGGGATTCGTCGACAAAAAATATTGACGGACGAAACCTAGACTTCCTCGATGTAAAGGCCTTCATCGACGTGATCAAGGACGCGAAGATCTTCCGATGCAAGATTCGCAAGGCCATCGTGGATGGAAGAATCGATCACGACATCTCCTGGACCCCCTCCCGCTCAACCTCCCACCTCATAAACTTGACCGACAAGGAGTTCTTGAAGCTCATTGGTCTCCGTGGAGAAAACGCGATAACCCTGGGAGCAACGAAGGGAGGAGCAGAAGTCTCGGTCAACCTCGCTGCCATCGATGGCAAGCTGAACATCATTAGTGGTAAAAAGGGAACCGGCAAATCCCATCTTTCAAAACTGCTTCTCCTCAGCCTCATTGAGAAGGGAGGCATCGGCGTCGTCTTCGATGTCAACGGCGAATACATCAATTTAGGGTACAGAGCAGACTACCAAAAAGCGTCTCCATACGAGAAAATTCTCGTGCTGTCACCGGGAAAAGGGTTCAAGGTAACCTTGGGATACATGGGGCTCGGAGTCTTCCTGCGGATCATCTCCTCTGTACTCGACCTTCCCGAGAATTCAGCCTGGGAGATCCGAAGAATCTGGTCATCCCTATCACGAAAGAGCGTACTCACCCTGAAGAGCCTGAGGAAAGCCATCGAATCCGTGTCAAATAATTATGTGAGAGACGCCCTCATCCGCCGATACGATAGCTTGGTCAGCACGGGCCTCTTGACCGACGATCCACGGGAAGCCTCGACGTTGGAGGATCTAATTTTCGGGTTTACTAGTGGGGGGGCGTTAATCGTTAATCTCCGAGGGTTGCCAGCGAGGTTTTGTCACATCATAGTGGAGTTTATGTTGAGTAAACTGTGTAATTTACTTGACCGCTGGGTGTTGAGAGCCCTCTTCCTCTTTGCCGAGGAAGCCCACCTCTATTTGAGGAAGACCTATTGGGAGGACATAGTCACCCGCATGCGGCATCTCGGGATCTTCAGCACCTTCATCACCAACCAGCCGGACAGCATAAGTGACGGCATCTATCGTCAGGCCGACAACGTCTTCCTTTTCAACTTCACCAATGAAAACGATTTAGCCACCGTGTCGAAGGCGACCATGGTCGATGCGGAGACGGTTAACGTAATCGCTCGAGAGCTGCCCCCCCACTACTGCCTCGCCTTGGGAAGGGTCACCAACGACTTCCCCATAATCGTAAAGGTTAAGCCTTTAAACGTCAAGACGATGGGTGAAACACGACTCTTCTTCGCAGATACCTATGAGCAGAAAATCTTGACATAAACAAGCAAACAAGAACTAGACGTGCTAGCTAGCTTTTAGGTCGCTTGTTATTGTGAATTAACTCCTAAAGTGCTTTAGGCTTTCAAAAGATTTAGTAGAGTTATGCGTATAGCCCGCATTTGTTTAAGTCTACCACGTCGTAGGGAAGACCAGTCGCCTTCACATGCTTCACGCCTTTCTCAGTTGTAATTATTGTCCCACCCCTACCTACGACTACGCCGTCCACCATTATCACCGTTCCCAAGGCTATGCCCATCACCGCTCTGCCTTTTTCGAGGTCTAGGACGGTTACATCAGCATCCATACCAACGCCTAAACCGCCTTTATCCAGCATTCCATACATCCGTGAGGGATTGAAGGAGGTCTTGACAACGAATTCGCTTAGGGTTAAAGCTCCATACCTAACCAGAGCCAGTCCCGAGTTAACGATGAGGTTTCGTGGCGTCGAGCCACCGTCCGTCGAAATGGCGTTTACCACAAACCTCTTCTTCGCGTCTTTCCTGGTCGCAAGGAGTATGGCGACGCTTGGGATATTCACGGGGAAACAGACAGTTCTTTGATCCGTTTCAAGCCATGCTTTCAACGCCTCTGCACCCTCCAAGAGCAGGGTCTCTCCGCCAACGAGCTCTGGTACCTTGCAGTACCCATCAAGTAAAGCCCTTTTCATTCCCTCCTCTGTCTCAGGATACCCGCCAAGGCGTAGACAGTCCCGGGTACATTCATTGAGAGGTACACCGTCCACGATTCTACCGTTTGTACCATTTATTATTCCGAAGTAGGATTCAGATTGAATATTTTTTTTGCCTTCTATGAGGCGAATTGCGTCTAAGGCCTCTTCAACGGGTTCCTTGACCTGTCCACGGCAATAACTGTTGATGTGGGCGATGTCCAAGTGTAGGTCACTCCCTGCTGCTTCAACGATCCATTTCAACCCTAACAGGTTACTGCCTTCCTCGGTGACTCCGCAGTCGAGTTTAACGTAAGCAGCTTTCTCGTTAGCAGCGGATATTGCGTTGAGGATGGTTTCCTGAGGCAGCGGCTCTTGGATGACCTTGACGCCTAACGCCCCTGACGTCAAATAATCATCCAGCATAGCGTTTAACTCAGCTCTGCTGGGATGGGGCTTCTTTATCTGGTGGTGTATGCTGGTTATGTCCGCGATGTTCATGCCTGTTCCAAAGGCCTTTGTGCCCTGCAGCACATCATTCATATGTGCGGAGACATCGACAGCCGTCACAACACCAACCTTCGCCATATTCCTGTGACCAACGTTTCGTATATGGACGTGGGGGTCGATGATACCGGGAACAACCACTTTTCCCGAGAGGTCTATCAAAGACTTCGCTTGACGAGGATTGATATCTGGCTCAACGGCGGCAACCCTCCTCTTCGCAATGGCCACATCCAAGATAGCGTCGACCCCGTTTGCGGGATCGATTACATGTCCCTTCTTCAGGATAAGGTCGAACTGGGTCATTTCTCAAACATCTCTGGAGATAGGTCCTTTAAGTTCGTAAACAATTCTTTCTAGGGTGGGATATATAAAGAGTATAGGATGTTGATGAAGGATATGGCATGGATGGTCAAATGGGAGATGGGATGAGATGGATTTTGATTTAATTGTTAAGAGTGGTGAGGTGATAGATGGCACGGGTAACCCGTGGTACAGAGCCGATGTTGGAGTCAAAGACGGGAAGATAGCAGCCGTCAGTAGGATGGGACTTGAAGGCGGTGAACGTTTGATCGAGGCAAAAGGGTTGATGGTCTCTCCAGGCTTCATTAACCCTCATGGACACATAGGAAGGCTTCTCCATGAGGATAACGTGGTTCTCCAGTCAGTGATGCAGGGTGTGACGGTGGAGTGTGTTGGTAATTGTGGTATGGCTGTTTACACCATGAGTGAAGAATATAGGCGCTTTCTCCAAGGATTCTCTGAAGCCACGCCCGTAGACTGGTTGACTCTTGAGGAGTGGCGGGAGAAAATGGAGGCTCGTGGAATAGGGCTGAATATAGTGCCCTTTCTGGGCTTTGGCACTATCCGAGCGAGTGTCATGGGACAGGAGGGTGAGGGGGGTGAACGCTTTAAACCAGCCAAAGAGGAGGTGGAGCAGATGAAGGCATTGGTCGTGGATGGAATGGGGGACAGAGCCTTCGGCCTCACTGTGGGACTGAGCTATCAGGTTCAGAGGAACGCATCCACTGAGGAGATCATCGCCCTCGCCAAGCTTGCTGCGAGGCATGGTGGCGTATTCATGGCTCACGCAAGAGGGGGCGATAAGTCGACCCAAGAATTCATCGAGATCTGTGAGAAGACGCCCATACCCGGATGCCTATCCCACGCTACCCTCGCGGCCAACCGTCTATCTGTGGCGCAGTTCCGTGATGCGCGGGAAAGGGGCGTAGAAGTACTCTTTGACTTATATCCTTGGATACATGGAAGCGGCAAGAACCTTGGCTTCTGGCTTTTCGGACATCAGTTGATGAAGAAGCGGGACCCCAAGGCCTGGCGGTTCTGGAATATTAAGAACTTGGACGATCCCTTCTTCGAGGAGACTGCTGAGAGGCTGAAGGACGACGCAGAGTGGGGAGCGGTGAAGGCGGAGGCCATCGAACGGATGCGGATGCTGGTGAAGGAGAATGAAGAGAGGCGAAGGATTCTGGAGGAGAAAGGCATAAACCTGACAGTCCCACCGATATGGGACGTTAGAGAGAGGGTTGGCATAGCTTATTCTCCATCTCACCCCGAATTCGAGGGAGACGATACGAAGCTGCCCACTGCCCTCAGAGAGGTTATGGAGGTCTTGGGCTCCAAGGATGTCTGGGAAGCCGTTAGGGAGCTCTTCATCGCCGATAAGGGTAAAACTCTTGTGGTAAACACGTCCATTAAACCTCGTGGGAGGAGGGAGAAGCACGTCATCGCCTCGTATCGGATGCCTGAATCCATCGTCAGCTCCGACGCCTCCCTCTACATCACACATCCGAGGGCATGGGGATCCTGGCCTAAGGTTCTCCAAAGATATGTCAGGGAATTGAATGTGCTAAGGCTGGAGGATGCTATCAGGAAGATGACGTCTCTGCCAGCGCAGTTCCTGGGATTCGTTGACCGAGGCCTCATCAGACCCGGCATGTGGGCGGATTTAGTCGTCTTCGACCCGAAGCGAGTCACGAACAAGGCGACATACAGAGATCCAAGGCAGTACCCCGAGGGCATCATAAAGGTCCTTGTAAACGGAGAGGTCGTTGTAGACGAAGGCGAGTACACTGGAGCCCTGCCCGGAAAAATCCTGCGAAGGTCCTGATACAGACTCTGAAGGATTTTCTATCCCTCGTTGAGCACTACCAACGATAACCGCAGATAAAGAAGGCGAACCCACGACATGGGTCAGGTGAGAAGGGGGTTTTTGTGAGGGAGGAATTCTCACCGCTCCTCGCGAAAGCGTTAAATGGTTTGGAAGGGAGATACAATCTTGGTTTTGACGTTGAGAGTAGCTATCGCTAGGATAAGTCATGAAACCAATACATTCAGCACCGTTAAGACAGCGCTCGATGATTACAATCCTTGCTACGGCGAGGACATCTTTCAAGTCTATGGGGGAACGCGGACTGAGGTCGGAGGCTTCATTGATGTCCTACGGGCAAAGGACGTGGGCATTGTGCCGACGATTGCGGCGAGTGCGACGCCTTCGGGTCCCATCAACCGCAGGGACTTCGAGTTTATGATGGAAACGATTGTGAAGGGTATTCATGGGACGGGAAAAGTCGATGGGGTTCTCCTCTCGTTACATGGGGCCATGGTCGCTGAAGGGATTCCTGAAGCAGAGGGGACTCTGCTGCAGAAGGTGAGACAGCTGGTGGGTTCATCGATCCCGGTCATTTGCACTCTTGACCTCCACGCCATGGTCTCGGAGATAATGACGGAAAACGTGAACGCAGTTTTTGGCTTCGAAACAAACCCGCACATCGATCAGTATGAGAGAGGCGTGGAGGCAGCGGGGATGATGGTGTCCACCCTTACAGGAACAGCTCACCCTGTGGTCGCCTTGAAAAAGCTTCCCATGATGCCGCCCACGATTAACATGCGGACGACGGAGGGGCCTATGGTACAGCTGTTTAATGAGGCAAGGGAGATGGAGTCGAGGGAGGAGGTGATAAACGTCTCTGTCTTCGGAGGATTCCCCTATGCCGACGTCGAGAGAGTGGGATCCAGCGTAGTCGTGGTAACAGATGGGGACATGGAGCTCGCGAAGCAGTTGAGTACAGACCTCGGAGGAGTGCTCTGGAGTCTCCGGAAAGAGTTTTTGAAGGACCTTGTGTCGGTAGAGAACGCGGTTGATAGAGCTGTCCGAGCGGCGGAGGGACCGATCATCTTGGCAGATGTGGCGGACAACCCGGGTGGCGGTGCTCCGGGAGATGGAACCGTGATTTTACGAGCTCTTCTCGAGAAGGACGTGGAAAACGTGGGGCTCGCGGCCATCAAGGACCCCGAGGCTGTGGAGAGAGCTATCGAGACGGGGGTTCGAGGGACGTTGAGGATGAAGATCGGTGGAAAAACGGACAAGCTCCACGGTGAACCCGTGGAGGTGTGTGGACAAGTCAGAACCATCACGGATGGCCGATTCATCCACAAGGCGATGAGAAGGGGCTTGACGGCAAATGTAGGGAGGACTGCGGTTCTAGAGGTCAAGGGCATCGAGATCATCCTCACCGAGAAGAGCCACGCCCCGAACGACCCCGAGATCTTCAGACGAAATGGCATTGAACCCTTTGATAAGACGATCTTGGTGCTTAAATCGAGAGGACACTTCCGAGCGGCGTACGAACCCTTCTCAAAGGAGGTTATTGAGGTGGACGCGCCTGGACTGACCTCTCCAAACCTGACGCTATTTGAATATCAGAGGATTCCACGACCCATCTGGCCCCTAGACGACCTTTAGGAAGAGACATACGTACGCCTAGGTAAATTACAGAGAGATCTATCTGGGACCATCAATCGATACCGTTCAATCAGAGTTTAGCACTAGTCCCCCGACAGATGGACGGGAGGGTGAAATCGCTACGCCTCCTACAGCGTGCGCTAGCTGCTTCACGTGACACCCTACTTGCTGCCTACAACTCTAGTCTTTTATTTAAGCTGCTGCAACAAAAGAGTGATGAAAAAAGGGGAGTAGAGAAGGGAAAATCCTTATTCTATTCCCATCAAACTATTTACAAGAGCGTCTTCCGCAGTCACACGTGGTGAATGGAAAATAAATAGAGGGAAGCTGATGGAAGATATGATTGATTTACTGGAGTCATTGATCGAAGAGGCGTTGAAGTCGGGTGCGTCCTACGCGGACGTTCGATTTCAAGAAGTGGCGTCATCCACCATTACGGTGGAGAACAGTCTTCTGAAGAATTATGGGAAGAGTTTACTCTCTGGTCTCGGGGTGAGGGTTTTGGTGGACAACGCCCTCGGCGTCGCATCATCAACCATACTCGAGCCCAAGCACCTCAGGGAACAGGTTGAAAACGCGGTTAAAGCCGCTAGAACCATCGCGAAGAGGGCGGACCCTATTCGTTTAGCGGACGACACACCTCTCAAAAAATCGGTGAGGTTCCCAGGTACCAAAACGTCGGACGTCCTGTCGGACGAGGAAAAGATTTCCTTAGTCGTGGATGCGAATAAATCCGCCGCGTTGAAGGGGATAACGAACAGGATTACCCGTCTAGGCTGGTTCGTGGAACGACGAGTATTCAGGTCCAGTGAGGGGGCAGAGGTATCCCTGGAAACAACGATGACGGGGTTAGCTCACTCTTCGGTAGCCGCTTCTTCAGGACATATGGAGTCCGTGAGCGACAGTCGATCGAGGTGTGCAGGCTTCGAATTCATCTTGGAAAGAGATTGGAGTCGCTTCACTGAGGAGGTTTCTCGACTGAGCCTTCAGGCGGTAGAGGCCCGATCGCCCAAGCCACGAGCCTACGAAGTCGTCGCTGACTCCGACCTCATTGGCCTCATCCTCCATGAAGCCTTCGGTCATGCTTCGGAAGGAGACTTGGTCGCGACCAAGGAATCGGTTTTGGAGGGACGACGAGGAGACCGAATCGCTAGTCCACAGGTCACGCTAGTCGATGAGGGGGTTGTCGAGGGGGGCTATTATCTTCCCTTCGACGACGAGGGCGTGGAGAAGGGACGGCAGGTCATTGTGGAAGACGGCGTCCTCAAGAGCTTCCTCCATTCGCGGGAGACTGCTTTTAAACTGGGAGGCCCTTCGTCGGGGAATGCGAGGGCGCAGGGCTTCGGGAGTAAACCCATTGTCCGACAGACAAACCTGTTCATGGAGCAGGGTAATCACAGCCGTGAGGAGTTGGTTGAGGATATTGAGGACGGCTTGTACATCTGCGGCACTGGAGCGCGAGGCGGGCAAGTCAATGTGGCCCTCGGAACCTTCACCTTTCGAGTGGGGCCGTCCTACACCATTACGAAGGGGGAGGTGGGGGAGATAGTTCGGGGTGTCTCCATTAGTGGGACGATTCTTGAGACGTTGCAAAGTGTTGTAGCCGTTGGAGAGGACTTCGCCATCAGAACAAGTCTTTTTGGTGGATGCGGAAAGGATGGACAGCGGGTTCGTGTGGGATACGGCGGTCCTCATGTGCGGATTAAGAGTATGATGGTGGGCGGAGGTGGATGAGCATGGAAATACTTTCCCTTTGTGAGCGCGGGGTTAAGCTGGGCGAGAAACTGGGGGCCAGCGAGGTCGAAGCCTACGGTATCCTCGACTCGGTTCGAGAGGTGGATTTCAAGGATAAAATCGAGTCCACGAGAACCGCTGTGTTCGCAGGCCTTGGGATCAGGCTTGCCCTGGGTAAGAGACTGGGCTTTTCCTCTTCGTCTCAAGTCACCGAGCGAGGGATTGAAGAGGCTGTGAAGAGGGCTCTGACCATAGCCAAAGTCGCCCAGCCTGACCGTGACTGGATGTCCTTCCCCACGACGTATGGCAAGGCCACTGTTGCAAACATCTTCGATAGAGACATAGAGAGCGTGACGGCGGGGACACTATCGGAGAAAGCCGTCGACGTGATGGATGGAGTTCACGGCTTTGATAAGCGGACGACGATTACCCGAGGCTCCATTGTGGTGAGTGAAGAGCGGGTGGCCATCAGCAACAGCTACCAATGCGAACTTGAGCGGAAGAGCACGTACGCCTCTGCCAGCGTTACGGTCACGGCGGAGGAGGCGGGGAAGAAGGGACAGAGCAGCGAATCATGGCAACGGAGGGCGTGGAAGGAGGTCGAGGTCTCAGAACTGTCCCTGAAGGCGTCTGAGCGTGCCCTTGCGATGACGGACGCCAAGCCCATCGGAAGCGGAAGAACCAGCGTGGTTTGGAGAAACGATGTCTTTGCTGACGTCCTCGGAATCATGTTTGGACGAACCCTCTCTGCTGACGCCATCCAAAAGGAACGCTCCCCTTGGACGGGGAAAATTGGGGAGACAATAGCCTCAGAAAACGTCACCGTCCTCGATGAGGGCATCAAAGACGCGGGAATGGGCACCCGGGAATTCGACGACGAAGGATATCCCCAACAGGATACACCCCTGATCACCCGGGGAGTGCTGGCGAATTATCTCTACGATAATTACACGGCGAACAAAGACGGAAAAGCCTCAACGGGCAACGCGAGTCGAAGCTATCGAAGCATCCCCACGCCCAGCGTAAATAACCTCATCCTCGCACCAGGAACAGTCAAGCTGGAAGAAGTCATCAGAGACACAAAACGGGGCCTCTACATCCACGAAGTCATTGGCGACTGGCTCTCCAACCCAATCAGCGGAAACCTGAGTGCCACGGTGACCAACGGCTACCTCATCGAAAAGGGAGAGTTGACCCATGCCGTTAAAGGCGTCATTGTCTCCGCTAACTTCTTCACACTCATTCAAGACGAAGCCAGCCTCATAGCGGACGATATAGAAAACTCGGGATCAACCTACGCTCCATCCGTCAAAACCCAGAACATCAACATAATCGGTACCTAACTAGCTAACTAGCTGAAACGGGAAAGAGAAATCTTCTTCGAAGTCATGTCCGAGGAATAGATAAAAACTAGAGAGAGGAAGAGAGTAACGGAGCTTTTTGGTATGCAGAGCAGGCTTGTTTCAGCGGTCGAATGGTGGAAAAAGGATCGGCGATGGGTTTGCAGTCTGATTTGTTATGACGGGGCGTTCAGCCAGATGTGGCTGGAAGCGGGTAGCAAATTGTCGTTCAAGATGAAGCCGGGACGATACTGTGTCGGGTACGCCACAACCTCATCAC
>JAOZHB010000058.1 GCA_026015035.1 Candidatus Bathyarchaeota archaeon
AAGGAGGCCCCGTTATCCAAGGAAGATGTCAGATCCATCGTCGAGATTGAATGTCACCCAAAAGTTCAAGAGTGGGTATATGAATACGTTGACGCGGACAGTCAAAAAGAGCTTAGAGAGTATCAAGAGTTTTTTAGAAAGTTGCCAGAGAACATGAGGGCAGAGATTCTCGTAGCGAAATACGATGGATGCACCGTCGGCTTTCTGGGTTTATGGAGGCGCGGAGTATACATGGAGCACGTGGCAAGCATAGGCATCAGCGTCCACCCTGAGTATTGGGGAAGGGGCATCGCGACAGCGCTTATCAAAGCCGCGATCGAGTTGGCTAGGAGAAAAGGCCTTCGGCGGCTTGAGGCAGAGACCCTCTCAGCGAACACTGCCATGAGATACACCGTAGAGAAATTAGGGTTTACCCTCGAATGTTTAAGAAAGAAAAGAGTTCTGAAAGCAGGATCATACCATGATGAAGCCGCATACTTCTTGTTGTTATAAACCATGGGTTGAGGAGTAGACGTAGGGAAATGGTTGAAGAGTGGAAACAGATTATCGCCCAAAGCATAACTAAGCCAGAGCAAGTTCGCCACAAGTTTAACGTGAATGTAAGGAAACTGAAGACCGTTGTGTCCCAATACCCGATGAGGATATCGAAATACTACTTCGACCTCATCGAGGAAGTCGATGACCCCATTTGGAAGCAATGTGTCCCCAGTCCATTAGAACTGCAGGACCCGCATGGGCTTGACGACCCCTTAAACGAGGAGGAGCAGAGCCCGGTCCCAGGGTTGGTCCACAGGTACCCCGATCGAGTGCTTATGTGCGTCTCAAACAGCTGTGCAACGTATTGCCGATTCTGCACCCGGAAGCGGAAAGTCGGAAACCCAGTCATCACCTACTCCCGGGAGAGGCTCCTGCAACAGATCCAGTACATCAAGAAAACCTCCGCCATCCGAGATGTTCTCCTGTCAGGCGGAGACCCCTTTATGCTCTCGGATGAACGGATAGAGTTCCTCCTGCAAAAGCTTAGAACGATACCGCACGTGGAGATCCTACGAATTGGGTCACGGGTTCCCTGCACCCTTCCTCAAAGAATCACGCCGAAATTATGTAGCATACTGAAGAAGTATCCCCCCATCTACGTAAATGTTCACTTCAACCACCCCCTCGAGATAACCGAGGACAGCGCAAGAGCGTGCGGCCTTCTTGCCGACGCTGGAATTCCCTTGGCAAGCCAGTCGGTGCTCTTACGCGGGGTGAACGACGACCCCGTAGTAATGAAAAACCTCTTCCAAAAACTTCTGACGATCAGGGTCAGACCATACTACATATTCCAGATAGACCTCGTCCGTGGAACCTACCACTTTAGAACGCCAGTGGAGACAGGACTCAACATACTAGCGTCCCTCATAGGGCATACTTCGGGGTTAGCCGTGCCACGTTACGTCATCGACTCTCCGGGTGGAGGCGGTAAGATACCGATTCAACCCAATTACATTCAAAGCATCGACGAGGACAAAATTGTCCTGAGAAACTACGAAGGAAAAACCTACGCTTACCCTCAGAACCCGTTGACAGAGAAGACTCCAAAACAAAGGATCACGCCGTGATCAGGGAGACACGATGAACCTCAAAGTAGGATTAACCTACAATCTGAAACGGCAAGCCCGTGCAGAGGACGGTGTGCCTGCGGATTTTTACGCGGAATTCGATGATGAGGAAACGATCGATGCCATAGCCAATGCTTTGACGAAGGGGGGATGTACCGTAACAAAGATCGAGGCAGACGAAAAGGCGTATGGCCTATTGAGGAGGCTGAACCCGCACATCGTCTTCAATGTTGCTGAAGGATTACGGGGTGAAAGCCGGGAATCGTATGTGCCAATGATACTGGAGATGCTGGGGATACCGTACACGGGATCAAGCCCCCTATCCTTGGCCATATCCCTAAACAAAGGAGTGACCCATAGACTTCTCAGCGTCATGGGCGTCCCCTGCCCTGCCTTCCAAATCTTCACAAAAGCGGATGTGAAGATAGACCCACACCTGAGTTTTCCCTTCGTGGTGAAGCCCCTGGCAGAAGGCTCCAGCAAGGGGGTTCAAAACAATTCCCTAGTGAATGACGAGCGAAGCCTTCGGAGACAGGTGGCTTGGGTCATTAAGACATATGAGCAGGCAGCAATCGTTGAGGAATTTCTTCCCGGACGAGAGTTTACCGTGGGCTTACTTGGGAACGATGAGCCGACGGCGTTGCCTATTGTGGAAATCTTATTTAATCAACTTCCCGACGGCTCCAACCCCCTGTACTCGTATGAAGCGAAGTGGGTCTGGGATGTCCCTGAAAGACCCGTGGACATGTTCCGGTGTCCAGCTGTGATATCGAAACCCCTTGAAAGGGAGTTGAAACGCGTCGCAGTGAACGCGTATAAGACGCTCAGTTGTCGGGACGTATGTCGGATCGATATCAGGCTCGATGAAGAAAATAAACCACGGATCTTAGACGTGAATCCTTTACCAGGCTTGATCCCGAACCCGGACGCCCACTCATGCCTCCCCGAGGCAGCAAGAGCCGCGGGATATACCTACGATCAACTTATCTGCACAATTCTTTGGCAAGCACTGAAAAGACATAATTTACAACACCAATTCGACAATTTTTCATTACTTAAACGCCCGTAACGACATACGTACGAAACGAAGGATCTCCAGATCGAAGGGGGTTTTCGATGCGTGTGATAGACATGATCGGCGTCCACCTCCTTCCAATTGGTTGTACTAGGCGGTGTATCTCGAACTACAGGGGAACACGGTGCCTTTCCATAGCGAAGTGGATGAGCCGCTCGATGAACACCTCGTAGGAAATTCCCGCCGCCCTCAAGGAGCGTACGAAGCCCGCGTCTGGAGAGATGTCTGGATTGGGATTGACCTCAAGAACATGCGGCGTCGTTCCCTTCAAGCGGATGTCGATTCTCGCGTAGTCCCTACAGCACAATGCCCGATACGCCTGTAAGGCCCACGACTCCACTGCATTCCTCGTGGAGGAGGTCAGGTTCGCTGGACAGGTGGGGATGGTCTTCTGGTACTCGTCGCTCTCTCGAAGCCACTTGGCAGAGTAATCCACTATTTTCGGTTCATCCGAAAAGGTGAATACGATCTCTGAGATGGGGAGGACTTCAGGTTTCGTATTGCCTAGAAGGGCTACATTGAGTTCGCGTCCAGCAATGTACTGCTCCACCAACGCGGGTTGCCTGTAACGGCTCAGTACGTACTCCACTCGGTGCTTAAGCTCTACGTCGTCTTGGACGAAGCAGTCTCTTGTGATGCCTAGACTCGCGTCCTCGCTCAAAGGCTTAACAAAGAGTGGATAATCCAAGCCCCCCGTCCACTCGTCGAATCGATTAAGTATCTGGTAGTCGGGAGTGGGGACCCCTCTCATTCTGAGGACGTCTTTAGCCAAGCCTTTATTTTGACACAGGCCCAGCGCGAGAGGCGTTGAGCCCGTATAGGGTACCCTCAGAAGCTCAAGGATCGCGGGCACATTCATCTCTAAGTGGCTGTCCCCGAAAGCCCCTTCACAGAGATTTATGACGACATCTGAAGCATATGCCTTCAACGCTTTAACAAGGTGCTCAACATCCTCCGTGAGGGGAAACCGCTGATGCTCAAGGCCAAGGCGGTCTAAGGCGTCTTCAACTGCGTCCACCTGTTCCTCAACTTCGACCTCAGCAACATAATCAATGGTCTCGCCCCGAGAAGGCATAACGGGCAAATTAAAGAGCAGCCCAACCTTCAGACCAAGTACACTTGAGCCGTCCCTTTTTTCCATCGTAAAGTCCATTCCACTACGAGATTTAAAGTCAAACTCGGTTAATAAACCAATCCAACGCCCTCAGGACGTGACGACCGCCTTCTTCAGTCACCTGTACAAGTGTAAGCTTCTCGGGTAAAACGCTCTTCACGAATATCGGAGTCACCCTTTTTGGATCATCTGAGATCTCAACGTAGTCCTTATACAAGTGATCGGGAAGCCTTCCGAGCAAAGGGGCGAAGTAGCAAGCCTTCTCGTCTCGGGTGAGGGCAAGAGGTAACATCGGGTCATCCCGAGAATGCGCTCACGCTACTCAAGTTTCTGTCGTAACCCGTGGGTCAAGAGTAGACTACCGCCGACCGGTATGATCGAGGTGAGAAACAGCAGTTCATATGGGAGGAATTCCACGATGATGCCGCCGAGAACCGGTAGTATCGAGGTCACAATGTAGAGCGCGTTCATCATCCCCAGCAATACCGGTCGATACCGTCGATCCGATAACCCCATAACATAATTGTTGAAGCCTAAGAAGGTGCCGCTAATCGAGGCGCCATAAAGGAAGAACATGACGGGGAGAATCAGAGTCGTCCCCTCCGCGTTCGCTACGTGAGACGCTCCGGCAAACAACGCCAGAAGCAGCGAGAGCAACATCATGAAGCCCGCGCTTTGAAGCAGCTTTTTATTTTGAGCGCGGTTACACAAGTAAGCCCACGGATAACTCGCCGCCAGTCGACCCGCTGTCTGATAAACGAGGAAGAGGCCGATCAAGCCGTCGTCCACGCCCAGCTGAGTGACCGCGAAGAGGGAGTAGAAGGGCGTGGAGAGGCTGTAGCAACTGAGTAAAAGCTGAATCAGGATAAGCCTTCGAATCGTCGCGTCCTCTCGAATGATGCGGGGAATCCCTTTTATCCGGTCCAAGAGGCTCGTAGCATCAAGGGTTGGTGCATCAGGAACCTCACGCAAGAAACGGAGGAAGACCACGCCCACCAGCATTAAGACCGCTTCAACAAGAACGATCATACCATAGTTTCGAGGAAACTCAAGGTGAGGAGCATTTAGCAGAATCGACGCAAGAAAGCCACTGGCGATCATACCCACTGCGCCGGTCCCTTGACCGAGGCCAAAAAAGGTGCCTCGGTTGGTGGGCGGAATGGACTTCACGACGAATTCGAGCCAAGGCACTACAGTGAATCCATCGAAGAGGGGAAAGAGGGAAAAGGAGACGAAGAACGAGAGGACGATGAGAGAAAGATCCTGCGTGAAAAACGTTACAAGAATCGCAATGAGGAGACAGGATCGGCCCAGCGTCGTCCATTTCGTGAAGATGGATTTCTTATACGGCTTTCCCCCGATATTGACACTTAAAAGCTGGGGTAAGAAAAAGAGGGTGACCCGAATCATCTGGAATACGCCTGCAAGGAGCGTTGAGCCTGTGGCCTTTACAATGAAGACCGAGAGGATCGTCACGTCGGATAAGGAGACAGCTGTCATGAAGATGGTGCTATCGAGTGTCAACAGCAGAAAGTTACGTCTCCAATGTGTAAAGCGTCCATCGACATCGTCATCGGCACTCAACGAACCTCACACCTCAATCGGCGTTTCTACCCTGCAACTCAACGCGCTACCCGCTCATTAAACTTGTCTTAATCCATCTGAAATCTCGTTTTACCCCTAGCTAGCTGCTAGCTACAAAAAAGGTTTTAGATAGTAAACACCTTAATGTTTCATCATGAAGTTAAACGATCTATTTCATGATGGGACGTAATAATTGCGGAACAGGTGTGTTTGATGGTACAGACTAGGTATGAGGACTTTAATCAAAGAAAGTGGTGTAACCACTGCAATAAGCTCGTGTTACCCAAAGTGGATTGGAATGATCCCATTGAGCGGTGTCCTTCATGTGGTAATTCCATCGGGTCTTCACCTCAACCCTTTCGAGTAGTAGATCGCGAAGGAAGAGGCTCGTGGGAATATTTTGGCGGCGAATGGCGCCATAAAGGTTAATGAGTGCGATGGCTATCACCCCGCTTCAGTGATGTATCAAGACGCTTGTCTATGATACCTAGCTAGTAGAAGCGTCCTCACAGCACCTCCTCGAACGATAATTGATTCTACCTGCATTTCTGAGCCTTGACGTCACATAAAAACCAGTTATTAAGAAGTCCCGCCTTCAACTTTCCGCGAGTGATTATACTGTTATCCATTTGATGCAAGGTGTTATCAATACAAGGTCCCCAAATAAGTTCTTAAAGTAGAAGACTCTTTTGTCACCGCATGCCGAGCCAGACATATAACAATAAAGTCTTTTATGGCCTGTGTATGACGGTGCTTCTTCTCAGGATAGAGTGGGGCATCAGCACGAGCATGCTTCCCCTGTATATCCACGATCTAGGGGGGTCGCCTCTAGAGGTGGGGCTTGTTTTCAGCGTCTTCGCTGGAATAAGCATTTTCTCGAACATCCTTTGGGGCGCGCTCTCCGACCATCTCGGGAAAAGAAAGATGTTCATCGTCTTTGGCATGGCTGCCATTGTCCCAATCTTTCTCCTCATGGCCTTCCAGACAGAGAGGCTCTACCTCATCCTCTTACGGGGCAGCACCGCCCTATTCAAAGGCGCTGTCGTTCCAACCGCTTGGGCGTTAGTTACTGATATCTCACCTCCTGAAAGGGTTGGAACGAACTTGGGCATTCTCAGTTCCATTGAGACGGCGGGCTTTGCCTTCGGGCCAATCATAGGTGGTCTTGTAGCGGACATGTTCGGTTTTCCGTCTCTGTGGCTGTTTGTTGCAGTAGAATGCCTTGTAGGAGCCACGGTCTTCTTCGTCCTCGGTTCAGACCCACCCAACACCCGAAACCGTGGTCGGCAATCGTTCTTGGGAGCCTTCAGGCCCCGTCGGTTCTCAATAATAGGGATGCTCTGCCTGGCGTCATCCATCTCTCTCTTGGGCTACTCGCTT
>JAOZHB010000023.1 GCA_026015035.1 Candidatus Bathyarchaeota archaeon
ATTCATGAACGGGATACAGGCGGCTATCAAACCAGTTACGTGTTCCACATTGAAAACCCAGTCCACTTTGAGAAAGAGATCAAAGCGACCATCGAACACGGACACGGAAACCACCTATGCAACGAGGTTAGCAGCGTCGCTTATTGGTACGCTGAACGCCCCAGTCCCGTAGAGGAACCTCCACCCCTAGAAAAGAGGTTGCCCGTTACTCGGGACGAGATCAACCACAAGTGGATCCAAGATAAAGATCAGCAAAACACGACTAAACAGGTTAAACCGAATGATGAGATGTTGGAAATGAAAAAAAGATGGAGAGACGCTCATCCATAACAGGCTATCCTTCGGTTCTGGTCACATCGTATATCTTCTGTGAGATCTTCCACTGGTCATTGTGTTTGACTAGGTTTAGGTAGTCCGCGCCGTACAGGGTCTTCTCGCCTATTTTCAGTTCGAAGTCAAGGCGAACGTTGGCGACACCCCCCACGTAGCTTGTGGTGATTCCGAGGGGTATCTCTTCGGAGTCCGTGCCCGATTCATGTCTCTCCTTAACCATGTCGGCAAAAACCTTGATTGGTGTGGCCTTCTTGTTAAGGTCTTTTTCACCTGCGTATATGACAACGGCATCCGGGTAGAACGCCCTTTTGAAGAACTTGTAGTCGCCCGTTTTTATGGCTTGTAGATAAGCGTCTACGGCTTCCCTGATTCCTTGTAGTTCCATCTGACTCAATATTACTCCTCCCTTCAAAGGTTCTGGAACATTGTGCGTCGCAAAAGAAAAGTCTTTTGCAGTGTTAGGGCTCTCTCAACGGTTTTAAGTTTGTGGCCCCTTCTCTCTGGTTAAATGGGTCTCACAGTGAACGTCGAGGAAAGCTGGCTTCCCATCCGCCGTCACTTTCTCCCAAGCTTCAGTCAAAGTGGTCTTGAGCTTTCTTGGGTCCTCAATCGTTGCAGCCCACACTCCGTTGGCTCGGGCTATCTCCTCAAATCTGATCTCTGGGTCTCTGATCCAGACGCCAGCTGGGTAGTCGTGTTTAAGTGACCATCTTCTGTACCTGCTCAAGCCGCGGGTTATTGCGCCGTAAGCCCTATCATTGAGGTTTATGAAGAGCACGGGGATGTTGTAGTGACTTGCGGTCCAGAATACCGCTCCTGCTGCCCCGTAGTAGAAGGATCCGTCCTGCAGCAGACTGATGACTGGGCTTTCAGGTCTTGCCAGCTTTGCCCCAAGGGCTCCACCGATACCATACCCCATGTGTCCTGAGGAGGCGCCGAATCGTGTTCCAGGTGTAGTGAATTCAAGGGTCTTCATCAGTTGATATCCGTAGCCTCCGCATCGACCACAAATGATGGTGTCATCTGTTTTAACCTCGCTTAATACGAGGCCGAGCCATATTGGATCTATCGGCCTCTTGTTCTTGGCCTTTTCAGCCTCCTCCCTCCACGCTCTCTTCAACCTGTCATGCTCTGCCGTGAATTTCTCGTATCGGTCACGGGCTCGGGACCTAGCATCAGTATCTGCTTCAAGCATCTTTGATACTTCCTTTGTGATCTGGGGTATCACGATCTTGGAGCATCCATGGATTCGTAGGTCAGCTGGATAGTCCATCGGCCTGAAGTTTCCGCCCCAGTCGACTAGGATGGCCTTAGTTGTCGGTGGAAGGCGTATCATCGGCTGGTCGACAACAACGACTAAGTCGGCGGCATTCACGTATGGAGATAAATCGTATCCCATGAACATTGGATGGTCTGTGGGGAAGTTCATCGTCTTGCTTCCATGGGCGCTCACAGAGCCAGCGATAACAGGCGTCCCCAGCACCTCCGCGAGTTCAGTAAGAGCGATCACCGTCTCCCCATATCGCCCCATCATGCCTCCCGATACGACCAAGGGGTTCTCCGCGCCCACAAAGAGTTCAGCAGCCGCCTCTGCCGTTGACTGACTCACCGGAATATCACCCGGCGCTCCCAACGCGTTGAATCTTGGGACAGTCAATGGCTCAGTCAACTTTCCACCCGTAAGATGACCGCTGCCGCCGAAGAGCCAGTCGTTACATATTAGGTAGACGGGCCCCCACGGCTCCGTTGACGCCTCTCTCATGGCCCTCGCGACGTGGCTTGGGATCTGCTCAGCGGCTCGGGGCTCCGTCTCCCACTTCACGTACTCCCTGACCATTCCCCCTTGATCCACACTCTCATGAGCCCCACGCCTACCGGTGCCCCTCATTCTATACATGCCCGCCAATACAAGACACGGACCATACCCTCCCCACGCGTTGTAGATCGCCCCCTTGGCGTTCATCGTTCCGACGACCCCGCCTATCATAGAGACACCCACCTTCTGCCCCATAGAGGCGAGGCCATAATGATACGCTGCATCGACTGCAGGAAACTCGTGCAGCATCATAATTGGCTTGGGCTTGTCCTTGGTAACTTCCTTCCAGGCGAGGGCGTCTGTCAGGGGGACGCATGACGTATCTGGGTTGTAGAATATGTACTCCACACCGCAGGCCTTTAGTAACTCCATCATTGCCTCGGCAGTTGTTTCATAAGCCATCGCCTCCTTTGGCGCCCCTGTTTCGCCTCCGCTTGATGGCCCTCGTACCTCTTCCCTACGCCTCATTTCATACACCTCTCTCTCAACATCTTAACAGTCGTTACATCTAATAAGCTAACCTACTTGAAACGAGAGTACTGTAAAGATGTTAGTTAGCTGGCTTTGGGCTTTGACCTTCGCCCTAGGCCTGCTCTGCAGGAAACCCTCATTCGCTTTGAAAAGCGTTTTTAGCGCGCGTGCTTGTACTCTTGTTGCTCTCTACCGAGCTAGCCAACATATTTCCCATAAAAGTAAAAAGGTACATCTTGGTTAATTGTTGTTGAAGTGATAAATATGACATATTTTGAAACGGAAGGAAGAGGGAACATCGATAGGACGCTTGAACTAGTGAAGAGAATTGCTGAAGAACTTGGCATCAAACAGATTGTGATTGCCTCTACTACAGGTTTTACCGCTGAGAAAGCCTTGGACGCCTTAACCGATTTAGGCGTATCCTTATCGGTTGTTGGGACAGAACGAAGCCGATTCGCAAGCGACGTACTTACGAAACTTGAAGCTGCTGGTCATGGCGTGTGCTTTAGCAGGGAAGTCCCATCAGATTATCCAGACACCGCCTCCCCCGCTTTCAGAAGGTTCTCGCAGGGAGTCAAGGTCGCTGTGCAAATCGCCGTCATCGCTGCAGAGAAAAAACTGGTTTCCACTGAGGACGATGTGATTTCCATTGGGAAGTGGGACACCGCGCTCATCGTCAAACCAAGTGACAAATTCGCGGAACTCAAGGTCAGAGAACTCATTTGTATGCCAAGGTAGTAAACATAATCTCATTGCGAAGGTATTTCCATACGTTAAATGATAAGCACGCGCGCTATATAACAAATACATTATGTGTTAATTTGGGTGAACCATATGCGACTTGAACGAGTTAACGCCGAGTGGATAAAAGGTGAAGTGAAAACATTCACGAATTCTCCAGCTAACACTATGAAGAAGTGGAATGATGAACCTGCGTGGGGGGAGCCAATTATAGGATTCAGTAATGGTTCCGATCAATTATACGACTTCTATAAAAGGGATATAGGGGACTTCTATCGGTCTCCTCTAGAATTTCTCTCCCATCAATACCCCAATCGAAGCTTCGAAGCGGAGAAAATCACGGTGATAAGCTGGGTCCTCCCCCAAACCGACGCGACGAAAAGGGATCACCGAAAGGAGACTCATTTTTCTAGTGAGCGATGGGCTCGATCCAGAATATTTGGAGAGGAATTTAACAACCAGCTCAGACAACACATGGTCGATCGTTTCAATGAGAAGGGAGTAGAAGCTGTCGCCCCCATGTTATCTCCTCTGTGGGAGACGCAGACGTCGTCCAAGTACGGGCGTGCGTCCACGTGGTCCGAGCGACATGCCGCGTATGCCGCTGGTCTTGGCACCTTCGGGTTGTCCGATGGGTTGATCACTCCCGTTGGGAAAGCCATGCGAACGGGAACCGTCGTGGCCAATCTATACATCGATCCTACTAAAAGGTTGTATGATAATCATAATGCTTATTGTCTCTTTTACGCGAAGGGTACCTGTGGAAAATGTATTGATCGATGTCCTATCGGCGCGATAACCGAGGAGGGTCATAACAAGGCGATTTGCTCAAAATATCTTGGGGTGATGAGACAGTATGTTCAAAGGCACTATGATTTCAAGGGGTATGGCTGTGGGTTCTGCCAGACAGATGTTCCCTGCGAATCAGGGATTCCACCAGAATTGACTTCCCGAAAGAGCTAGGTACATGCTAGCTAGCATCTACGAATACCCATCGCATGACCCTTTCCCGCTTCTCTATTCTGCACGAAGATTTATAAACTCACTAGCCGAGTGTACTGTTCTATGGTTACTAAACAAGCCAGCTATCGTATCGAAGGGAGCAGTATCCCTTGAAAGAGAGACTTCTTGGTAGAACGGGCCTTACGGTGAAGACTTTAGGCTTTGGTGGTATCCCTATTCAGCGGGTTTCCGAGGAGGACGCCATCCACGTCGTCCGCCGCTGCTACGAGCTGGGCATCAACTACTTTGACACGGCAAGGAATTACACGGTGAGTGAGGAACGAATCGGTAGGGCCCTTGAAGACGTGAGGGAGGAGGTTTATCTCACAACCAAGTCATCCCGCCGAAGCAGGGAGGGTGTGCTCGAGGAGCTTGAGGTGAGCCTAACAAACCTCAGGACGAGTTGGATCGACGTCTACCAGCTGCACAACGTCTCTTCGAGGGAGGCCTGGGAACAGGTAAAGGCTTCTCATGGTGCCTTGGACGCCTTATACGAGGCGCGGGACATGGGCAAGATACGGCACATAGGGGTCACAAGCCACGATCCGTCTCTGTTGACGGAGATTGTGGCGGAGGACATCTTCGAGACCGTAATGATTCCCTTCAACTACCTCACAAGCCTGCCTGCTGACGAGCTACTTCCCGTATGCCACGAGGTGAAGGTGGGCACGGTCATTATGAAGCCCTTTGGCGGAGGCGCCTTATCCAACGCCACCCTCGCGCTCAAGTTCTTACTGGGCGATGAGCATGTGGATGTGGTGATCCCGGGCATGCTGAGTGTCGCGGAGGTGGAGGAGAACATCGCCGTCGCCTCAGGCATCTACACCCTGACCGACGCGGAGTTGGACCTCATAGAGAAGAATAGAGAAGCGCTCGGAGACCAATTCTGCCGCGCCTGCGACTACTGTCAGCCCTGCCCCCAAGAGATCCCCATCTCCCGGTTGTTACGCTGGGAGACCGTCGAAAAGCGGATGGGGTGGTCACCCAGGTTTGAAACACGGTTTCGAGAAGGCGTTGCGAAGGCCTCCACCTGCATCGATTGCGGAGAATGCGAATCACGGTGCCCCTACCACCTGCCAATTCGTGAACTCCTAGCCATCAAGACGGCGACCCTCAAGGAACAATACTTCCGGTAGGGTCATCTGAGTGCGCGAGTGGATCTACTCAAACAAGCACGCGAGCCAGCTCTTTAGTTTGCCCTGTCTCTATACCGTTGCTTTCTTAATGGTATACGGGGTCATGCATTTTTCGTGGCCTAAATCCTGTCAGAAAAAAGAAATGTAAGCCTTTTGCGAGGTATGGCTGAGGTTTTTCTTAATCTGCTATCTTGATAAGTAGTATAAAGCAATTCAGAGTGTCAGGCAAGTTCGCGAGCTAATCGATTAGGACAAACCCATACCGGTTCTGCAGGGCCTCTTTCGATTGTAACACATGGATTGGAAACCCCATTTTTGTTACGGTATGATAGACGTCGATCCCGAAGATGGATTCACATGGACGTATCTTATTGGGATCGGTGCAAGGCTTGCCTTCGTCAACTTGACACACCTCGCAATAGTTGCAGTAGCGTATCGCAAACGCTAAGTAATGCCCATCCAGAAAGGCCTGTCTCTCGATTTCTAAGACCGCCTTGGTTACGTCACGGGCATTATGCGCGTGCACCATGAGAATCCGGTGATATTGGTTCACCATGTCACGGCGCTCTTGAAACGTTGTATTCCCTGTCTCACACTTCACGGTGTGTTGGCTACATCCCCAGAGACATTTTAACAGCACGCGTTGATCGAAGCACAGGTCTTGCGGCGAAATCATCACCGCATCCGTCATCTTCAGATGTTTCGCAAGGGCAATATATTTGTCCAAGGCTTCATCACCTTACTGAATTTCTTTTGAGTAAGATCAGATATTAATCTTGTTCTACCGTACGCTAGCAAGCGATATGTCGCCCCGTTCTAGCTAGTTCGACCCACGCGCGGAGCTGACGAGGGGTCGAGGCTTCGGGGCTCCTGAATGAAGAGAGCGGGCACCAGCGAGATGCCCGTGACTGCAGCGATGTAGGTGAATCCCCAAGTAAACCCGTACAGCTCGATGATGTAGCCGAAGATGATGCTTGAGAACGAGGCGATGGTGAACCCGATCGTGAAGTAGAGACCGAAGATCTGGTCCAGCTGACGTCGGTCGACGCTGTCCGACAGGACACTCTGCACAATAACGGTCTGCACCAGAAATCCGATGACGAACAGGAGGATGACGAGGGGCCAGAGCGCCGTGACGTAGGTCAGAGCGAAGTAGCTCAGGCTACTCGCAATCATGATCCCGATGATGAGGGGTTTCCGGTTCACGCGATCCGACATGTAGCCCCAGAAGAAGGGACCCACGACGCCGCCGAAGAGCAGAATTGCGTAGAGGACGCTGCTAGTCTCGGACGTGAACCCGAGGCCATCGATGAAGTAGAGAGGGAGAAAGGTACGCACGCCCATCCTGAACGCCATGGCGCTGCGGAGGAGGCTGATGGCAAGGACGTTCCGATTCCGAAAGGAGGACTTCAAAGTGTCCCAGCTCAAGGCGTCCCTCGTCGTGGCTTCCGCCACGGGACTGCCTCGAATGAACAGGAGGAGGATGGTGGAGAGGAGGAGGGCTGGGAGGGCGAGGACGCCGAGGGCGGATCGCCACCCCATCTGCGTCAACAAAGCGACAGCGATTACGGGAGTAAAGGCGAAGGCGAGGGAGGGGATGGACTGGTTGAGCCCCAACATGCGTCCCTTCGTGGCGTCGTCGGTGTTCGCTGAGACGATTGACGCGCCGACGGGGTGTTGGGTGCTACTGCCGATTCCCCCCAGGATGGTGAAGCCCAGAAACTGGAGGAACCCCCGAGTCAGTGCCACAGCGACATTCATCACCGCATTGACGAGGTTTCCGACGCCAATGAGGACCCTCCCGCTGACCCAGCGTCGCAGGAATCCCACGAATAATTGGGGAAGCCCCGCGGCCAAGGTCGCCGCGGACCTGAGCAGCCCGAGTTGGGCATACGATAACCCGAACTCGTCGAGAATAGCGGGGTAAAGCACTGGCTTCGCCCCACTGATGACGTGATTCAGCATGTGGAGGAGGATGACGGGCCAGACAATATTCTGGACCCTCTGTCTTCCCTTGAGGAACCGGGATACATCAGCACGCTTCATCCTCACAACCTCTTCTTCCTAAGCCAGCAACATGATACTGTAATTAGGCTTTCGGCTAGCTAACCGAGTGGGTAGGATCCTCGAAAACACGCTCGCTGGATGTAAGGAAGAGTTCTTTCCCGTCATCCCAATCCAATACTTCATCAACGTCAACGGCTAGCGCGCGCGTTATTCAATCTAAAGGAATGCGTGATGCACTAACTGTTCACGTATCCCAATGAAGGTCGGGAACGGAGTATGTTACGCGTTGATTACAGACTTCTCGAAGTCTTGCACGTAGTATTTGATGTGTTTCCTGCCTCTGGTAATGACGGCGTGGCCTTCGTTCTCCAGCCGCGTTTTCTGGGTTTCAGCGCCACCGGGGAACTTGGCATTTAATTGACCGTCGTTTTTTATGGTCCGCCAGTACGGGACGTCACGATGCATTTCTTCTGCCGCATTCGCGACGATGGTGATGAAGATGGCTGTGGTGAGGGTGCAGCAGTACTGCGTGTGATGTTTATCGGCCAGTTGTTCGCAGATCTTGGTTAAGGTGATGAGGCGTCCTTCGGGCACCTGTCGCATGACGGCCTCCACCTCTAGTGCTGGTGCGAGTACGACGCTGTCGCCGGGTTCAGCGCCCATGGCTTTCAGTGCGCGATAGCAGGGAAAGCGGGCTTCCAGTTCCAGCGTTTTCGGAAAATTTTTGTTACCAAGTAGTTTTTCTTGCCACGTCTTCTTCTTATACGGCATACTACCACCCAACGCGAACGTTGATCCCTCTTGCTCCTGCACCTCTTGTTTGTGTACTGTATCTCCCGTTCAGTTAAAATATCTTACATCGTAACCTATGTACCTTGTTAAAGGATTTAGGCTAGCTCTGTCCACAAGCATGGCCTATGCTGTTGTGAATAGCGAGCTGGCGGTAAGAATACCCGAATACTGCTTCCTCTTCCTACGCCAGTTGTTCTCTCCAGTTTACGTCAAAAAGATATATACTCTTCGTTCTCTAATAGTGGATAACGACAGGTAGTTGAAAAATAACAAATCGTGTTAGGGCGTGTTTAAATGCCTCAATTCAGTGTGAATCCAAATCGTTTCGACCCATATAAGCAGTTCAAGTTCCGTGTGAAGTGGGATGGCCGATATGTTCCAGGAATTTGCCAGTGTAGTGGACTTCTTAGGAGGACCGAAGTCGTCACTCACCGTGAAGGCGGTGATCCCAGTGCAGTCCATAAATCTCCTGGGCAGACAATATATCAGCCCATCGAGTTGGTGAGGGGGCGTACTCACGACGATGCCTTCGAGAAATGGGCGAATAAGGTGTGGAAGTTTGGCGGTGGATTGGGCTCAGAGGTTTCCCTCGCCGATTTCCGAAAAGACGTACTCATCGAACTATATAACGAGGCAGGACAGCTGGTTATGGCCTTCAAGGTGTACCGGTGCTGGCCCTCCGAGTACGTTGCGCTTGGAGACCTTGACGCCAATGACACCTGCGTTGCCTACGAGTCCATGACCTTGGAACACGAAGGGTGGGAACGTGACACGAGTGTCACTGAGCCCGAGGAGCCCTCCATCGAGTGAAACTCGATGAACAGGAGTCCCGACTACCAATCGTTCGCATTCCTTTTTTAACGTCAAGGTACAAGTGCTGAGTTCGCTAGTGTGTATGGCTTTTAATTCGTGGCTAGCTACGGGCATACTACCCCCCAACGCGAACTTGGATCACTCTCTAGGATAAATTAGCCACCCCATCCTCTCTACATTATTCTGTAGTGAACTCTTACTAATTTGAGAGCCATCTCCATGACTCTAGGATAAATCGGTAGCCAGTTGACCCTTATTCGGGTCAGAAGGGGCCCGTCTTGGCGTAGGCCTCGGTTGGCTCGACATATTTCAGCGTCTCGGTCCTGGTCATCGTTCCCGAAGCAACCTTTAGTATGGTGGCGTACAGCCTCTCACCCGCCTCTTCGATGCTCTCCTTGCCCTCGATGACGGGGGCGGAGGAGAAGTCGAGGTTCCACATCGCTAGCTCTCGGGTTCGCGGGTTCGCGCTGCACCAGATCAGGGGTGCGATCTTGACGGTCGCTGGATTGTAGAGGGGGCCATCCATGTGATAGGCTCCCCCGCCCAGCTGGAAGAGGACGATTTGAGCCCCGGCGGCTGCATAACCCATGAAGATGGATGTCCTCGCCGGCCAATTGTCGACGAAGTACAGGCCCTTCTCCTTGGGTCGCTCCGCGTATTTGAGGACCCCTTGAATCGGCATGGAGCCCGATTTGTAGATCGCTCCAAGAGACTTCTCCTCGATCGAGGAAAGACCCGCCTTAATATTCACGGGCGAGGGATTCTGCCCCCGGATGTCCTCTCCCGTGGCCTTCGCCCGCTCCTCGTTTGATCTCACCGCACGCAAGATCTCGTCAGCCACCTTCGGGTTGATGGCTCGCTTGACCAGCAGATGCTCCGCCCCGATGACTTCTGTGGTCTCTCCGAACATCGCGGTTCCCCCGGCTTCCACGAGTTTATCGTAGACGTAGCCGACCACCGGGTTTCCAGCGATGCCGCTTGTCGCGTCGGAGGACCCACACTTGACGCCGACTGTGAGGTGGCTGTCGTCGACCGGTTGGCGGCGGAGATTGGACGCCTCGTAGACCATCTGCCGTGCAAGCTTGACTCCCTTCCCGATCACGCTCATCGTGTCTTCGCGGCCGAGTCCGATCAGCTCAACCCGCTTACCCGACTTCGCGATCTCCTCCGCCAGCGATTCAGGAGACGCGGAAGATTGAATCCAATAGAGCCCCGTGCAGTCGATGATCACGGAGGCGACGTTGGGGTTGCGACCCAGGCCAACGCAGAGTCGGCTGAACATCGCCTGATCTTCACTGGGGCCAGAGGGGGTGGAGGCGACGACGACGGTTCGAACTCCCTCCACGAAGTGGCAGATGGTATCGGCTACTATGCCAGTTGGGTAGATGAGGACATAGTTTCGGGCTCCGTACGACCCGTCCGCCCTCTCGTATCCGAGCCAGGCCATGACTAGCTCTCCCTCCCATCGAGGTCGCCTCTGCCCCTCGTACCTTCGAGGTTGTGGATGTGGACGAGGGCACCCTCCTCGATTCTGGTGCGTGCCTTCCCGATCACCTCGCCGTACTTTAGGATGGGCTCCCCCTTCGGGATACGCTTCACCGCGACCTTGAATCCGAAGGGGATCTTCTCCCTCGCCTCTACGGTAAACCTCTCCTTTCCTAGTCTGACGGTAACCACGTCGCCAACCTCGACGTCCTGGAGGGCTGTAGCAACGTTGTCCACCCTCTTCATGATCAAAGCGTCTTTAACACTCATGGTAATGCACTGAAAGTAGATACGCGTTTGAGTAGTATATATGACTTCATAACCGCGTAAGATGCTGGCTGGTTCCTCTACTCGAAGAGTTCATAAATGGTCATTAGGCTTCCGCCAGTTAAAGAGGGGATTATAGTCATCTTAGCTAGCAGTTACGTTGCTTCATCAGGAAATCCTTTGTAGTCGATCACACCGAGTTTTTGATAGTAATCTAACTGGTCATAGACGCCCCAGCCTTCGACAACCTTGCCATCAACGATACGCCAGATGGTGACAGCCGTATAAGTTATCTTCCTGCCAGTCGGTCTTAACCCACGAAATTTACCTGTATGTGTCGCTGTTTCTGTAAGACGAATCCAAACTTTATCTCCTTCGGCAATGATGTCCTCAATCGTCACGTGTAAATCAGGGAAGCCCGCGACTTCCTCTTCGACAACTTGTTTTATCACGTCCAATCCTCGCATTTGATGTGTCCGGTAAATGAAGTCGTGTGCTATCAACTCGTCCAATACGGCGGTGTTTCGCTTATTAATGGCTTCAATCACTTTACGAATAATCGCCTTATTCTTTTCTAATGACATGGAATACCGTCTCCCTGTACTATCAACCTCAATTATCTCCTTTTTTCACAGAAGCTAGCTAGCCGTGAATCTGTGCCACGAGCCGGGCGGTGCGTTCTCCGATGTCGCGGCAGGACTGCTGTTCCGCTTCGTTGGGGACGCCTACCGCGGCGGCTCCGTAGTGCCCGGTTCTCGATCGGCCTTGGACGATCATGCCGTGAACGAACATGGTCTGGATGATGGAGAGCAAGGTGGTTTCCGCGCCACTCGCGACTCCTCCCGCACTTGTGAAGGCGGCGCCGACTTTGCCCTCGAGCTTTCCGTGGATGTCGACCGATCGGTCGATGAGCTCCTTCAGCTTCGCGGACATCTCCCCGTAGTAGGTGGGTGACCCCAGGATGATGCCGTCCGCGGCTTGGAGGTCGGTCAGCGACGTCTCCTCGACCCTCTTCACAGTAACTTGCACCCCTTTCACGGTTTTGACTCCTTCGGCGACCGCCGTCGCCATGCTCGCTGTGTTCCCCGTCTTCGAGTCATACACCACTAAAATCGTTCCCATCTCTGTCATTCCTCGTAATCGTTCATCGCCTTGTTGACTATATATGTCTTTTACTCAACTCCTAGCATGTATAGGCTCGTGGGCTTTGGAGGGATCTCAGATCTCCAGCTTTTTACTATCTAGCTTCGTTAATTTTTCTGTTCATTAAAGAATGACATCTTTCGAGCGTGTGGGGTAGATGTGGTTTATTTACCTCCGAATGCAAGACCAGTAAGGCTGAGGGTTGAGGGTGATACTGGCTGGAAAAGAGGATTTTTTAGTTAGCCCGTTCTTCATATAGGGTTTAAAAAAATGTCGGGGTAGTGTGTTGGCTAAATCCATTTTCAGGGAAGTTTTCTCTAATAGAAACATTTTGGTTTTGAGTTTTTCTGCCTTGATGTGGGCTGTGTCCAATACCCTGTGGCGGCCCTTTTGGTCTCTCTACGCGTTGGAGTTGGGGGCCACGAAAGAGATGGTGGGGATTCTGTCCATGATTGAATCGTCCTCGCTATTGCTTTGCCAGCTTCCAGGAGGCATGCTGGCTGACAGATTTGGGAGACGGAATGTCATCGTGTATTTCACGGCATTCAGAATTCTGACCCCCGTTCTCTACTTCTTTGCGCCCTCATGGCAGTACCTGATTCCAGGCTTGATATGCCAGTCCGTTGGCTCGGCCTACATGCCCGCGTACAACGCGATAATGGCTGAGTCCCTCCCGTATGAGCGGCGGGGTGCTGGCTACGGGGCGTATCGAATGATGACGTCGCTGCCGCGTACCTTCACGGTTCTTCTTGGCGGGGTTATTATGGACTCGATGGGTTTAGTGAGTGGGTTTAAAACGGTCTTAGTGTGGAGTTCCTTTGTGGCAGGCTTAGTTTTTATCGTCAGAGCCAAGTATCTCCGTGAAACCCTAAGAGCCGATGGACCAAAGACGTCGAAGGAAGCCCCAATGGAAGCCTCAACGGAAGAGAGTAAAGGGGACGGCTTTAGTTTGTCTAGGCTTCCTAGGAGCATATGGGCGATGATTGCTGTGGCTTGTTTATCGAGTTTTGCGGTGAGGATGGCCATGCCCTTCCTCGTAGTGTACGCTGTTGAGGTAGTCGGTCTTACAACGACGGAGTGGGGGCTCATACAGACTGCCATTGGGTTGATTTCAGCTGGTCTTTCCATGCCTGGTGGGATGCTTTCAGACCGGATTGGGAGAAAACCCCTCATCTTGGGGTCAAGAGTGATATCTCCAGTCACTATGTTGGGATTAACCTTCACAAGTACCTTCACGCACGTTCTCCTCGTGCGGGCGGTCGGTGCTGTTGGCGCGGGGCTAGGCGGGGGAATATGGGGTATGATGGGTGGACCTGCTTGGCAGGCCCTTGTGGCAGACATGGTTCCTTCGTCGAGACGGGGGAGGGTGATGGGGTTCATGGCAACCATCACCGGAGTGGCTGGTGTACCCTCTTCCTGGTTGGGGGGCTATCTGTGGGACAATCATGCTCCCGAATACCCGTTTTGGGTGTCCTTCATCATCGGCATTATCCCTGTTGCGATTTTCTACGTCTTCGTAAAGGAGCCTGCGAAACGAGAAAAATAGTCCTCATAACCACATGGCCAAGCGTTGTCGGTTTTTCATGGCTGATGTTAGTGTGTTCTTGTTAATGAAGTGTTTTTGTATAGTGGTCTTAGGGTTGGGTGGATAATGGCTGTTTTTATTTTCTAGGATAGGAGTGACGTATCCGTTGGCAACAGGTGTGTTTCAGGTGCTGGACTCGAGCTAACGCGTGCGTTATCTGTCTCTTCATAAGTTACGTTATTCTGGCATTAATATATGGTCAAATTGCGCCATGGGGACATGTCGATGCACTTCAGACTCTCTTCTAAATTGTGATAAACTCGATAAACTACTGGTTTCGTAGAAGAAATAATGTGGAGATCTAGCTGGCTGGGCTCCTTTTGACGAGAAATCGGTAGGGTTACCTAGTTCAACCCAACTCGGTAAAAAGGAATACCTGTGTGAAAAATATTTTATAGCTAGCCAAGTGTTTTGGTGTTCTAGCTAGCTTGCACAGGTAGACAGTTACTTTTTTAAGGAGTTCCCTGTAACCGTCGATTCAATCAAACCTAACAGTGTATGCTTAATGGTGGAATTGGGAGCTGCGTGCGGTTTGTTTAGTGCTTTAAATTCGGTAGGATCAGCGTGTTAGGAGGGATTTAAGGTTGGCTTCGTTAAGGCGGCTATTTTTCAGCTTCGGGGAAAAGCGAGGGGTGAAGGATTCGGCTCGGAAGGACGATTCAGCCCTTAGCTATGGGCCTCTGGTGACGATGATGACCCACGTACTCGTCCACGTGTTCACGCGAATTCACCCCGCGCTGTTCCCCCTCCTCCGCACAGAGTTCGGCCTGTCACTCAAGCAACTGGGCGTCATCGCCTCTCTACCCCGCCTCTTCGGTTCTCTCCTGAGCTTACCCGCTGGCTTGCTGTCGGACCGGTTGGGGTCTAAGCTGATGATCCTGGTTAGCCTCTTCGTTTCCTGCTTGGGCGTCCTCATAGCCAGCCAAACCCACAACTACATGACATTGAGTTTAGCCATTATCCTTGTTTCCATAAACATCACAATCTATCATCCTGCGTCCTACCGCCTCATCACACGGTTGCAGGCTCGGGAAAGGCTGAAGGCGCTAGGCATCCACGAGGCTTGTGGCACCTTAGGCGTGGCTATCGGCCCCATCTCTGTGAGTGTCCTTATGGGGGTCTTGGCTCTGAACTGGCGACAGGTCTACTTGTTCTGGCTTGTGCCCGTTCTCTTAGGTATCATAGCTGTCTTGAAAATCAGATCCGAGTCCGGAGTGGATGTCGAGGAAGACGAGTCAAACGAGTCGGAAACATCGGTCGACTCTCTCTTTACTATCAATCTAGCCCTTTTCCTGATCTTTATTGGTGTAAGGATGGTGGCGGGGCAGATGGTCGGAATCTTCATTCCCATCTATCTAGTGGACGAGAAGGGGATAAGTAGCGTTCTAGCGAGCTTCATCTACGGGATCGGTTCTGCGGTGAGGGTTGTGGGAGCCCCGGTAGGCGGTCTCTTAGCGTCGAGGTTCGGGGCGAAGAGATGGCTGCTTGCGGCTCTTTCCTTAACCTACGTGTCCTTAGGTCTAGCCATCGCCATCCCCGACAACGTAGCCTTCGTTGTCTTCTATATCTCTTACAGCTTCTGTAATACCCTAAGTATGACTGCGAGCTCAGCTTTGATGGCTCAACTCTCACCAACTCGGCGAAGGGGCTTGGGGTATGCTCTCTTCTTTCTGCCGGGTAGCATAGTGGGTGCCGTGGCACCGCTCATCTCAGCCTCCATCGCTGACGCCTTTGGGATGACGAGTATTTTCGTGGTCTCGATAACCATATACATCCTAGGACAAGCCATCCTCAAGTTCGGCGTAAAAGTCTGACTTTCTTGAAACGCGTCCACGCGCGCGCTATCAATCTTGGAATACTAATTGAATAAGGTTTTATACGAGTAGCAGCTAGCTGGCTAATACCTAACCTTGACCTGAGCTGCTTCCTCAAACAGCGTTATTACTGCTGTGTTATCCAGTCTACCCAGTCCTTTAGCCTTGGCAAGCTCATATACTTGTTGTGCGATGCTGGTGACAAATAATGGGACTCCAATCTCCCTGCCAAATGCCAGTATTAAACCTAGGTCCTTACAGGTCAGATCTATGGTAAACCCGGGCTCAAATCTTCCCTTTGATATCTTATTCGGGAGCTTCCATTCGAGAGCTTGGCTTCTTCCCGTGCTAACCTTACATACATTGTACAGGGTTTTCGGGTCAATCCCTGCCTTCACACCCAAGACCATTCCCTCAGAAAGGGTAACTACATTTACCAAGGACATAAGGTTGTTAACGAGTTTCACAGCATCACCAGATCCTAACTCTCCAACATGATAGATGTTCTTACCGAATACACGTAGAACCTCAAGACATCTCTCAAAAACTTCGACGTCGCCTCCCACCATTACCGAAAGGGTCCCCGCCTTAGCTCCACTCACCCCACCACTGACAGGAGCATCCAACACATCAACACCTCGATCCTTAACCGCCGAGGCAACCTTTCTTATGGTCGATGGGGAAACGGTGCTGGTATCTATGAGGATACATCCTCTCCTCGCTCCCTCCAACAAACCATCTTTTCCCAGAACTACTTCTTCCAGGGCTTCCGGGTTTGGGAGAGAGGTTATGATAATATCTGAGATTTGCGCAACTTCCTTTGGACTACCTGCAGCCTTGGCTCCAAATCGAATCGGGTCCTCCAATGCTTCCTCTCGTATATCATAAACCGTTAATTCGTAGCCGGCTTTAAGAAGGTTAATCGACATTTCTCTGCCCATAACTCCGATGCCGATGAAGCCAACCTTCAGTATCTTGTTCTCCATACTGATAATATCGATAAAAGAAAAATAAATAGCTTTAATTGTTTATTAGATAGTTATCAGCTTCAATGGACAATCGCGCGCACGCTGATGCTAAAGTACTTAAAATATATCTGCCAACTATTTGATTAACCTTGAAATGAAGTGAAAAAAGGTCTAATGTTAACGCGAATAATATCCAGAAAGCTAGCTATATCTTGAAATATGGTGTGGCTTAATATGTATGCTTGAACATAGGAAGTTCAAATGACTTTGGAGATTAACATTATCACTACGCCTTTTGTTTTTATTACGTCTGTTAATTGTTATCTCGTCAGAATCGGCGACCGA
This sequence comes from Candidatus Bathyarchaeota archaeon, assembly GCA_026015035.1. Classification (GTDB taxonomy): domain Archaea; phylum Thermoproteota; class Bathyarchaeia; order RBG-16-48-13; genus DAOVBJ01. Next base: position 16,722 of record JAOZHB010000023.1, read on the forward strand.
TTTATTCTGATCGATACGGGGGTGACCAGCAAGCGTAGCGTGATCGAACAAGAACTTGAAAGGGCGGGCTGCCATCCGGGCAATCTTATGCTGATCGTACTGACTCATGGTGATTTTGACCACTGCGGTAATGCAGCGTACCTTCGGAAAAAATTCGGTACGCGAATCGTTATGCACAAGGATGATTCCGGAATGGTTGAACGCGGAGACATGTTGTGGAATCGAAACAAACAGAATATTCTCATCAGAATATTTTTTAGATTGTTTTTCAAGTTACGTAAAGCGGACCGGTTTAAACCAGATTTATGTATCGATGAGGGATACGATTTCTCTGGATATGGCTTCGACGCTAGAGTTCTTGACATTCCAGGGCACTCAAAGGGTTCAATAGGCATTCTGACAGCCAGTGGGGACCTGTTCTGCGGTGACTTACTCGTAAACACGGACAAGCCGGAAAAGAACACATTAGTCGACGACTCGGTTGAATTGGATGCAAGTGTCGAAAAACTGAAAACTTTGAAAATTAAAACCGTCTACCCCGGTCACGGCAAGCCCTTCCAGATGGAACAGTTCAGAGAAAACAAACGGTAGCCCGATATACATGGGAAATGGACGCGTTAGGCACCTGCGTCTTCATCATTGGCTTGTCATGGTCATTCGTCACCCATTGCACACGCTAGCTAGCTCAGAGAAAGGCAAATTTTAAGGACCAAGCTTGCTTATCAGCATAAATGGGTTAAAAAACGGCTTAACTTATAACTTGGCGGGATTCCAACTTGAGGTGTAAAAACATAACGCACGCGGATATGTGGGAATAAATCTCACAGTTAAAGATGATTGTACATTTGTTTTCCCTTTTGTGGCTATCCTAATATTACATCAAACAAGCTCCATTGCTGGTGCAGTAGATATATGGTCTGTTCAATGGCTCAATTTAGCACTAAATTTCGTCCCATGGCTCATCATTTCAGCTGTAGTTGTATTCGCGGTGTTTAGGGATAAAAAGTAGTTGTGCGGTTTTAAACAACATCGCACCTGTACTGTTCAGCTCATTAGCGTAGCGTGTGCTAGCTGTGTTATGAAATACAGATAAAAAAGGTTTTTATTTATATCTGGTTTCCGTCTCCGAGCAGTGAATTAAATGACTAATCCAGTAATAGATATTATAAATAAGCGACGGTCGGTCAGAGCCTATGAGTCAAAGCCTATTCCGAGGGATACCATCCAGACGATCATCGAGGCTGGCAATCAGGCACCTTCAACCATGGGCATGGTGAAAGGGGAGATTAGCGATAGCGCACTACTATTACGTTTTCAGCCGTGGCGGTTTGTTGTTGTCGAGGACTCAGCGTTCAAGCAAAAACTCCTTCAGACCGCGTTTCCGATCTGGAAAAAGATGATTGAAAGCACGAAGGAGATGAACCCTGAACTCTACGAGAATGTAATGACGCTCTATGAGGCGATGGATGGACCCAAAGATTTAGTGTATTATTCTGCCCCTGTCATCCTCTTTGTCATAGGCCCAATTAGTAACGCAGTGAGTTGCGCGCTTGCCTGCGAGAACATCATGCTTGCAGCATGTTCTCTCGGTCTTGGCAGCTGTTATGTGGGATTCGGTGCAATGGTCAAAGGCGATGCTGATGTCGTACAAGCCCTTGAGCTAACGGATGGTGAACGAATATACGGGCCTATCCTGCTGGGCTATCCAAAGGACGCCCCTGAAAAGCGCTTTATGGATCAACATAAAAGTTACGTCGACCCCACGATTAAATGGATCTAGAAGTCAATTATACCCAACTTTTTTTACATTTTTCCTTTTTTTGGTTTGTGTACGTGTAAAATTACGTTATCCTTTTGTGTGTGCGGGGTTTAAATTTAAGTCCTCAAACCCAAACATATTGTTATACATAAATGGTTGGCTCCCTTGCGTATCACATCGATAACGTAATATGAAATGAAGTCATGTGGTTTTGATTAGATGAGGATATTAGATATAGTTAATCGAATGGGGCCTCCTCTTCCATGGGCTGAAGGGGACAATATTCCTTGGAATGATCCCGAATTCAGCGAGCAGATGCTGAAAGAACATCTATGTCACGATCATGATCATGCTAGTCGTCGTTTGGCAACGATTGATCAGCAAGTCAAGTGGATTCATCATGAGTTACTGAACTGTATTCCAACGAGGATACTTGACTTAGGGTGTGGTCCAGGATTATTTGCTAACCTGTTATCTAAGCTAGGACATAGCTGTGTTTGTATTGACTTTTCTCCTGCTTCTATAACTTACGCAAAAGAGCAAGCTCTTAAGGAGAATCTTCCGTGCAAATACTTACTTAACGATATTCGGGAAGCCAATTATGGGGATAACTTTGGGCTTATCCTCTTGATATTCGGAGAATTTAACAGTTTCAACAATAAAGACACAAAGAATATTGTAACAAAAGCGTATAACGCGTTACAAGATAATGGGATTCTCTTGTTAGAACCGCATACCTTTGAAGCAGTTAAAGAGATGGCTGAGCCAAGATCCTCTTGGTCTGCAAAGAAAAAAGGACTCTTCTCATTACGTCCATATTTATGTCTTGAAGAGAGATATTGGGATGCGATTGTAAGAGCCAGTACCACCCGTTATTACATCCTTGACGGAGTCACAGGCGATGTTATGCGATACGCTCAAACAGCACAGGCGTATACTAATGAGGAGTATTTAACGTTACTCAGTGACTGTGGCTTTTCGGACATCACATTCTTTCCATCATTAACAGGAAGTGTTAAAGAAATCCAGAAAGGACTTCAAGTAATAACCGCTAAGAAGTAAAAGTCGTTTTATTATCAGTTAGCTAACAAACAACGACTTGATGACGATTATGCATAATTAGGGATTAAATTTTAGTCCCCAAACCCAAACCCCATGTATTTTATATAATAAGCTAATGTAAGATACTAACAGGTATCTGGTAAAAATAGTTGAAGAGGTGATTAGATGGCTGAGAAAAAACCTATCATCAGATTGCTTTTCGCCAAAATCAAGGAAGCATTTTATGAGCTATCTGAAGAGGAAAAGATGGAGTTCATGGTTAAGGATCGCAAGAATTTAGACGAACTCGGGTGCAAAGTCTTGATGATGATTGACTGTCGTTGGTCAAATGAAGAGTGGAATTATATTGGGGTTGAGGAATGGCCAAGCCTAGAAGATCTTGAGAAGCGCGCCAAATTTGAATATGAAGGACTAGAAAAATTCAGGATTATTGAATCGAAGACTTATTTGGGTACTAGTGAATCCTTTGCTGAATATGGTAAAGAATGAAACCCCAATAGCGCGCGCTATTTCATGTTACATTAGTAGCTAGCTAGCTAAAAAAACCTCGTGAAAAATATCATTTACAAGTCGAATGTAAAGGTACACAAGACGCTATTAGTCAAGCTAGCACGCGCGCTAAAAATAGCGAGTGTCTATAAGAAGACATGACTTCTAAAACGGTACATAATCTTTAAGATAATTCAATTGCATTGAGTTAATGGTTGATAGTAATTGAGGAGATAAACCTTGAAAGAACAATATTGACTTGTGCCCGAGTAATAATGAATTCATAAAATAATGCATGAACTGTGCTATTTGTAGCTGAGTACTTTCAACATTTGCTTTGTGAGTTCGGATTAATTCAATGATAAATACAGATTGTTCACCTATTATTTTCCATGCTTCTGCAATATCTTCATCTTTCAAAAGTGACATGTCAATTCCGCTGATTTTCTTCATTGGAGGGATTTTCTTTGTATCAATACAGTATTCAGGTAAGAATTCACTTGGGTCTTCCTTATCTGAAGTGAATACGAGGTCAAAATGTGTATTAACTGGGTCATCACGTTTATTATGAAAAAGGAAATAGAACCATGAGATCTCCCCCATCTTTTGTAATTGTAAGATATAATACATTTTGTTCCTTATTGTATCCTGGGCCATTTTATAGGTTAATTGATGCCTAAAACCTATTTTCACCCAAGTTCTCCACATTTTATTTAAATCAGGCTTCTCCAAATAGTAAACCTCGTCATAGAGAATTGCGCGCGCGCTAATTTAAATAGTCATTAATGCATCTATGTACTGAAGAACTAGGTTGTGAAATGATGGCTAAATGGTTTGTAAACTGGGCTGTCAATTGGTCAGTTATGGGGCAAGATCAGGGGGAAAGAATCAAGCAACAGATTATGATGCTGAGCATGGTCAAGTCGGACTTAGCAGCAGGTGTCATGAAGGATTTCGGCATCCGCAGTGGAGAGTCGAGTGGCTATGGTATTACGGGCGATATGAGTGCAGAGGAACTCAATGCGTGGCTAATAAAATGGTCACCTTACGTCACCTTTGAAGCGAATCCCGTCATTGATGCGGACCAACAAATCGCTGCACTACAGAACCTTGTAGAGATGCTGAAGAAGCTAGCTGGCTAGCTATCCACATCCCCCTTCTTTTTTATAGCTGACTATACCAAGATAGCGCGCACGATGAATATTTTGGGTTTGGGATTAAAATTTAGTCCAAACCCCTCTTTTTATCGAACTCTTCAACGTTTTGACTTACTCACGGACTCACGAAATAACGTACTTACGTACTGACGACCCAACTACATATCACCGACGCGTCCACACCGCTTCCTCCCTACACCCCCACTCTCTCCACGCCACCACACTGAACTGCACATAAAAGAAGAATAGGTAGCTAGCCTAAAGCGCGCGCTAGAGCGCTGGTGATGAGGTTACGGAGCTCATCGGCTCTGCTGGATGTGCTCAGCTTCTCCTGGATCCGTGTAAATCGTTCGATACGAGAAAAAGGAACTGAGTAAAAAAAGAAGGGGAAAATTTAGCTAGCCAGTTCAAGGTTTACTTGCTTTGAAGGGACGCTGCAATTTTTCTTAGGGTTTTAGCGTGTTGGTCGAGGGGGATAACCGGTGTCACTTCAAAGGAGACATGGGGCCTATATTTGATGAGGGCCTTATAGAGCGCTGTTACATCGGTTTCACTTACCGCGAATCCTCCACCTGTATCCGTTGTGATTCCCCAATCATTTATAACCCCTGCCTTTGCATCCGCTTCCGTCATTCCAAGAATCCTAAGTCCATTCGCCAATCTTTCCGCATCGGGTAAGGACCAGTATTGTTGCGTCAGTTTCCATTGAATATACCATTTACTCATGTTTTATCAACCTCAGCAAATAGCTTGATAACGCTTTTAAAGATTTGGTCGTCGTAACCTGCAACACCTAGCAAGCTTCACGTTTCCTTGCATGAGGGACTTTGTTCTGTAACTTCCTGCGCGCACGCTTTATGCTGTAGCTAGCTAGCCGATGACACAGAAAGGGTAATGAAAGAAAGTCCTGAGGGTTCACGACTCTTGTTTACTCTTAGCCTCTATGCCAAGTAGATGCTTCGCCACCACCACATGCGTATGACCAATGATGGCATTCAGACCAGCAACAATTGCCAGCAAAAACCAAGACATTGACTCCAAGCCAAGCGTGACGTCCACGACATCACTAATAACTCCTAACGCAGCGAATATGAAGCAAGCATACTGAGAAACGGCAGCAAACCGATTACAGTCACGAATCTCAACCTTGACCTCTTCACGGTTCTTGAAAGGAGTTGGATCAACAGTGGCCTTTAATTCTTCTTTTATGATAGACATATCTCCACCATCACATCCCTTTTCTTTTTTACAACAGAATACAAAATCAAGTTGTATTAATAATTTAAAAAGAAAGGTTCTATCTATCTCTCCAGAACGCTTTTCAAGTTCTCCAACGCTTTCCAGATCATCTTTTCTGCCCACCTGCGAGCGAACAATTTTTCGAGGAACTTGCCGAAAATCCCAAAAGGCAATTCAGATTCGAGTTCATAAGTGACTTTGGTGGCTGTTCCTAGGGGTTCCAAGGAATAAGTTGTAAACATGCTAAGTGTTCCAAAGAAAGTCTCTTCCCACGCACGATACGAGATCTTCTCGTTTTCCAGACTCTCTGTGATTTCAAAACGACAGTAATCATCCCCTTGTTTCTCAGGTATCCCCTGAGCGGTTGCACCCACTCGATACCTGTCTTTGGGAGTGTGCACCTCGGAAGTGTATTCTACTCTCTCTCCAAATGTTTCTGTCCATTCTGGAAACCTGTCAAAAGCAAGCATTTCCCAAACTTTATCGGGTGGAGCCTTGATTTCAATCGACTTTTCTATCCTACCCAAAATATCACTCCCCTTTCTGTATTGGTATTAGTTTAGCTACCTCGAAAAAAGTTAGTTTGCTATGTATATAGCATTAACGAAGAACACAACAGACCATCTTTCCCAAGAGACTTCGAAAACCAAATGCACTACAGAGGTGCTGCGCTCTCTCTCACTATTCAAAGACACTAAAGTTATTGTTAATTCTTCTTGGATTCTAAAAGTGTTTAGTGGATTAAAAGGGGGTAATAGATTTAACAGTTTAACCTTATACCTCATAGAAAAAGTGTTCACCCAAACAATAGCGTTAGCTAGCGCGCTAGCTATCGTTTGCACAGACGCTAGGAGGGAAGAGGAAGTCTATGAGTCCGTTAACAAGCTCCGCGACCAATTGGTGAGGGAAGAACTGATATACTACGAATAAAGGTGAAAACGCTTTATCGCAACCCTATCATATATCCTCTTCAATCATTCTGGACTATATTGTGTGAAGTGTCTTGCATGAACTGGTTTTAGGGTTCTACAAGAAGGGTCAATGAGACATAATTTGTTAATATTTTTGAGTGAAGGACGCTTTTAGTACGAATTCATATGCTCTAACGATGTGAATTGATATTCCTAAGCTACTTCTTTCAGCTAGCTAACTCGGCTAGACGCTGCTTTTCTTTAAGTTGATAGTTGCGACAGGTCCACCAGAAGATGCTTTTACACATTAGATGCTTGGGGTCAAAGGGGCATTTAACCCTGGCTTTGCTGTCAAACCTGTTAGTTGGACACATCAAAATTAATCACCTCTTTAAAGGCCTAGCTAAATATTCAATATCCAAAAGGCTTAAACCAAAAGAATAAAGAATTTTTATCGCTTGTATAGATGTGTACAGTCCTTATAAACTATATGACATTAGATTCTAGCTAACATTATCCAATAGCTAGCTAAAACTATACCCAAAATAGTTGATTATCCACCTTAATGATGTGAAGAGCTAGCTAAGAGAATCTATGATAAAGCCAATCTCAAAGCCCCATCATAATTTTTTTTCCTTTTCATATTATGTGATTCTGAAACTTCCAAATTCTGACAGTCTTTATCCTTATCGAAATCTAAAACTACTAATAGGCCATCTCTAATTAAGCTGATAATAGCAATAGCTAGCTATGTGAGACTGAAGTACATGGTTTTTATATGTTTCTGATTAAGTTAACTACGTGGTCTATATGGAGATAATTGTAATGCACAACAGTGTATCTGTGAATAATGTGAGTCTAGACAAGGAGTTCTCAGGTATGATAGCCGATTTATTGGTGGATCGTCTTGGCAGGGTTAAAGTGTACATTGGTTCTGGTCAAAAGAGGTTGTCTTTTTATACGACTCTGGAGTATCTGCCTTCTGAACTATTGTTAGCTATGTCTGAAAAACTAGAAAATGAGGCAAGTAACAGATTCTTAGTTAAAATAAAAAAGAGAATAGAACCCATAATAACATCAAGAGCTTTAAGAGTTGCGAATACGATATAGCCATTAGCTAGCTAGCTCTTGCATCACATTCTAAGAATACACGTTCTACACTGAATTGTACGAGAATTCAGGGTGATTGTTTGAAGCTGATTTCAGTGAAGATTCCAGAGGTATTGGTCGAAGGACTGGACGAGTTAGTCAGAGCCAGAATGTATCAAAGTAGAAGTGCGGCTATTCGGGGGGCAGTCCGAGACTTATTAAGAAAGGAGCTTTGGGAAGCTTCACAGATTTAAGCTAGCTTGATAGATGGTTCGACTTGTTAATAATAAAAATTCAGCTCCTTTAAAGGAGTGACAAGAGTTAATTTATAACACATTTATCGGCTCTACATTCTACAAGAAAGTGCTTTGCTGCATCGCTTATCTGTTTAATCGTTATATACGCTGGTGTTACCGGCTCAATTCTATCATTCTCTAAAATTTTATTTAAATCATTAGTCTTTTTCTCCGACCAAATCTTGACGCATTGCAGATCCCTATTTTCACTAATAATTTCCTTCATTTCATTCGCTGCTTCTTCCATTAACGTCTGGATTAAGCGTGAGTGTCGTAGAGTAATTCTTTCTGTTATTAGCCTATCAACATCTAAGTTATCCATCATCTATGAAACTCTCCCTTTCGTACTTACTTTTAATTCTCTTGAAAGGGTTTCTACGTAGCACTCGTTCCACCACAAGCATTTCATTCTCTTAGCATAGGAACAATCTCTTAAGCCACCTAAACACTCCCGCTTGTTTTTTTAACCATGATACGCAACTCCCCTTTCGTACTTTTTATTTGAGTTCCTTCGCCTATATCAATAATTGTGTTAGCTAGCCATCCCCGACCAGAGCGTCTACAACCCTGAGTCTAGTGTAGTCCCTTCCTGTGACATTACTAACTTGACTTTTGGAGACTACCTTTACGATGAGGTTTTCTTCTCTCGAATTTGGAGTTAATTTCTCTATCTTTATCGGCTCTTTACTTTCGGATGTTTCTTCATTTGACATATCTTTACACTCACTTCGGTCTGTAATGTTCATAAAGAGCGCAGTCCCTAAGGATTATTGTGTGAGTGGCAAAGGTGCCATGCTTAGAGTGCAGGACCGCCTAATAGGTGAACTTGGTTTGACCGATTGCTGTAAAACTGTCTTCACGTTAAAATCAGCAACTTTGAAATTGGTTTTTCATGGCCTATCATAAAACACTATTGCGTTCTTCACGAATTTGAAATTGGTAACCCTAGCGGAATTTGTAAAGACTGGAAACGGGTGGAATAGGTTTCCTATGCCTAAAGGAAAATATGAGCCTAAAGGCTTCACTAAAGAGGAGCTGGAGAGATTGGAAGAGATTTCTTTCAGGAATATGGTTGGTTTCTTTCGTGAGGAGTTGAATATACTTTCAAAGGGTGAGATAGCGAGAAAGGTATTGACCAAGGGGGATAGGAGGTGTTTGAGGAGGTTAGGTGTTTTGAGGTTGAGGGGTACGGGTTATGGGCGGATACTTGAGGTTAGTCTTAGAGCTAAAAAAGTTTTAATGGGGATAAATAGGACGAATTATTCGTCTAAGGATAAGGGTTGATGATTTTTAGTAGTGTTGTTCTTAGGGCTTCGGCTTTTAAACAACAAGTTTTTTATTAGTAGAGAGTAGTACTCAAGAGAGCACTAAAAGGAGGACCGGATTATGTCTGAAGACCAAAACGTCGTCTATATTGGAAGAAAACCCGTTATGAGTTACGTCCTGGCCGTCATAACCCACCTGAACCGGCCTGACGCCAAGGATGTTGTGTTGAAGGCCAGGGGCAGAGCCATAACTACGGCCGTTGACACGGCCGAGGTAACGAGACGCAGATTCATGAGCGAATTGGCGGTGGAACAGATCTCTATAGGAACCGAGGAATTGCCTCAAGAGCTCGGAGGGACGCGGGCGGTATCGTTCATTGAGATAACACTATCACGGCCTGTAGAAACGGAGATGGAGAAAGGAGAGGAAGAGAAAGAGGCTGCGGAATCAGATAGCTAGCCAGCTCTTGAAAAGATAATTCCAATCCGAAAAAATTTTTGTTTTCCCTAGAAGTGTTTAGGGGGGAACGGGGTGATTCATATTGAACAACTCTCCCTTGAAACCTAAGAACTGTCCATTATGGAATCTAGCTAGCTTGAATTAGACGTCGTCTATTGGAAACATTGGTCTTGGGATTCGGGTCCAGTTGAAGCGTTTCATGTTGGGGCTTGCCTGTCCAGGGGCGTCAACTTCTATTATTTCCTCGGTAAAGGGCCGGTAGTTTGGTTCCATATGCATTTTGAAGGTTTTGACAACCAGTATCTTTTTTCTAGAGGGTTCGATGCCGTGACGCCGAAATACTTCTGGATCATTTGGTGGATATGTATGCTCAGCGATTATTATCTCGATTCCCTTTGTGTCTATGACAACGGTTCTACCGATCCCAGCTTTGTGACCTCCATAAAGGGGTCCCAGTTGCCAGAAGACTCCGTCGGAAATTGTTTTCACCGTCCCCGTCAATGTCACAGGCTCCCCCCAAGTAGGGTCCTTCCCGCCTACATCCAAGGTCACTTGGCTACCTACTCCTGTGGCGATACATTTCTCTACCGCCTCAGGGTCGTGGATCAACGCAAATCCCACCTCCGTCGCGCCGTGTTGTATCAAACTCCTTAAGATTCCCGTCGAGTCCTCCGTGGTTCCATCACCCGGGTTATCAGCTACATCTGCAAGTACCACTGGCCCTCTTTCAGCTCCCATTGCTCTCTCAACGGCCTCATCTATCGGCGTGAGGGATGGCAGAAATTCTCGTCGGACATCCCACAACCTCTGGCAGAGATCTTCCGCTAGTTGCTCTGCCAGCCCCCTGTCTTTGTGCACAACGGTCACAACACCCATACCCGCGTCGGGCACGTCACTCCAGGGGAAACCGGAGGCTATGTTGACATTGATGACTTGGGGGTTCTTTTCCATCGCAAAGGCTAATTTGAAGAGTTGTACCATCGGCCCTGCATGAGGGGGGTTCACTTTCAGCGTGGGCGGCAGCATACCCGGCTTTTTTAAAGCCATCACAGGCTTGAGCCTTCCCTTCGCTACCCTGTACAAGACTTGTGTGGCTTCCACACCTCTGTCGTATGAGTCCAGGTGAGGATTCTCGTTGTTCCCAAAGAAGGCATCAGCGTTATCAACCATTCTCTGACTGAAGTTCGCGTGCATATCCAGCGTGCAGACAATCGGAGTCTTGGGACCTACCTTCTCTCGGACAATGGATAGGATCTCTCCCTCTGGATCCGGCGAGTTCTCGGCTACCATGCCTCCATGAAGACACAGCAACACACCATCGATCGTTCCAGCTTGCTCCAAGCCATGCAAAAGCTTGCTTGTGATATAGTCAAATGCCGTTTTTTCTACGGGCCCATAGGGGGAAGCAGACGCTGCAACGGTAGGATACAACTGAACTGCCAGTTCGCCAGC
>JAOZHB010000024.1 GCA_026015035.1 Candidatus Bathyarchaeota archaeon
CCAATAAGCGACGCTGCTAACCTCGTTGCATAGGTGGTTTCCGTGTCCGTGTTCGATGGTCGCTTTGATCTCTTTCTCAAAGTGGACTGGGTTTTCAATGTGGAACACGTAACTGGTTTGATAGCCGCCTGTATCCCGTTCATGAATTGATGACCCGTTGCGGAGGAAGGCGTTCTTCTGCATTCCCCATGCCTGATTAAAGTAGTCTTCACTTCCCGTGCCGTGTAAGTCAGGCGGCCACTTGTATCCGTCGACCCAGATCATGTCATCGCCTTCACCCCACCATGTTCCTTGAAAGTTTGTGATGCTTAGGTTGCATCCCATGTATTGTCCTCGGCCTTTAGTTTCAAGAATAACGTAATTATTTTCCCAGGCAGTTCGTTCCCTGTTGACGATATTTGCTTCAGGGGAATTCACACGGATTTCGTGGCCCCATCCGCCAAAGGGGTTTTCACGGTGGAATTCACTGTGGAAGTATCCAAGACCCTCCAATTCGTCTTCGGAGTCACATGTTTCGTAGTCAATGTAAAAGTATTGGCGGTGAAACGTGTCCTTCGACTCGTTAATTAACTCTATTCGCGCACGTTTCCTGAAGGGCATCGGAACGTAGCAGTTTAAAGCGCAGCCAGCGTTAATCGTATTGTTGTTACGAGTTGATGCTGAGAAGAGATAAGACTGGTATGAGCTCACAATCCCATGTCCAAGACCAAAAAAATCGCCTAAAGGACACAAGACACTGGGGTATTCAGCGTCATCCCACGTGATTTTCAACAGGACCTCTCTGTAATGATTCCGCTGAGTCATCCAGATGTGAGTAATCACTCCAGGACCCTTAATATCAGCCAGAACCCTCGTTTCACCTGAACCGATAATCCAGGCATCCTGATTACGCCCTGTTACATCATAAGATGAAACTCGTTTCGTCTTGACCTTTCTGATACGAGCTACGTCATGGATCATGAGACAACATCTCCACAATAGCTAGCAGGCTTTCAGCTATAAAACTGTTGAGAGTTAGCTAAAGTTGCTTGTAGCAATTTTAGTAATATTAACCTTCGATACTAGTGATTGAACTTCTGAATGGAAAGCAATTTATTTGCTAGATCGCTTATCCTTTCCTTTGGAGGAGAGATGAATGAAGGTCATAGGGATTCAATCGAGCCCTAACACTGACGGGCTGACAAGCATGTTAGCGACGGCGGTCTTAGATGGGGCTGAAAGCAAGGGCGTGGAAACAGCGTTGGTTCACTTGAACCAACTAGACATTAAATCATGCGAAGCTCACAACCTGGATGGTCGAGGTTGGGGAACCTGTCGGACAAAAGGTACCTGCATGATAACGGACGATTTTCAGAAGCTGAGGAGCATGATCAACGAGGCAGATGCGTTAGTCTTCAGTACGCCAGTCTACTTCGGGGACATAAGCGAGTCAGCCAAAAACTTCCTTGACAGGTTGCGCAGGTGTGAACGCAGCAGTCCTGACTCCCCGCTTACTGGTAAATCGGTCATCGGCATAGCGTCTGCAGGAGGCTCAGGCGGAGGGGCAGTCAACGCATTACACAACCTCGAGACCTACTTGAGACGCCTCAAGTTAACTATATTCGACTTGGTTCCCGTAACCCAGAAAACGAAGACACATAAGCTAGACATGCTACGAGTCGCAGGCCAAAGGCTAGCTTCCGAAGAATCCTAAGAAAAAACCTATGGATAGAGGGATTTCTCTCGGGCAGACTTAAATGGTGAAGCTAGCTACGTACTTTTTTCTATCAACCCGTCTATAGCTTTTTCCAGCTTTTCAGCCGCAACCTTCAGCCTATTCCTTTTTTCCTCGATGTTTTTCCTGTCTTTAATCAACTTCTCTCGACTTTCGTTGATCTGTTCTCTGACACGCTCGGGAGCAGCTCCTCCGTGAACGATTCTCTTTTTAACGGAAATTTCTGGGTTAAAGGCTCTCCTAATGGACTCCTCACTCAGATTAAGGGGCTTTCCATATACTGGATACTCAACAGCTGCCTTATCTACAAAGTTTGATGTCACATCTTTCTCGGACTTGCCTTCGCTCAGGGCAAGCCTTACCAGGGTCGCACAGATTTGATGGGCCACCCTCCAGGGAAGTCCCTTCTCCTTACACATGGTTCTAGCTAAGTCAGGAATACAAATCCAGCCGCTCATGCAAAACTCTTTCATTCGATCGATATTCCACGTCGTGGTTTTGAGCATGTCGATCGCCATTCGGACACTGTCCATGACGTCCCGAACAGATTTATCAAATTCAACAGGCGAACTTAGAAGAATGCGGGCCTTGGCTGAAGCTCCTCCCACTGGGAGTGTATAGATTGCATGGGGATTCTTTTTATGCGCCATTATACTACTGGTTCCACACCATCGATCAGCGAGTTCTGCAATCCGATACTCCCAACCACTCCAATACTGGAGATCCTCGCCCAACCTACGTAAGGGATCTCCTAAAATCATGAGGGCTGAAAAAGCCTCGACTCTAAAGTCCGTAGTCAACCACATGTCGTTAGCATTCCCGTACACCTCATCGAAACCGAGTAACTCGGCGGTCCGCTTTGGATTCAACGGGAAATCGGTACCAGTCCCTTCGGAAGTTCCAGCTGGACTGATATTCGTGTGCCTGTAACAGAGTTCCAGCCGCTCAAGGTCCCGCTCTAACATCTTGACCCACGTCATACAGTAGAAGGCTAACGTTATGGGTCGGCCCCGTTGCCCGTGAGACCAAAAAGGCACTATCGTCTCAACGTGTTGCTCACTCAGATCCAGCAAGGTATCCCGAAGATCATTCACGGCGTCCACGAGATCGAGAAGATAGCTTCGTTGGGTAACCCGTTGATGTACTTCACCCAAGTCATGGCTACTACGGCCAGCGTGGATCCATCCCCCTGTCCACCACCCCAATTTCATCGTGAGATACGCCTCCCCCGAGTGGGCGAGACCGCCAATGGCTTGTCGAGCTTCATCGATTCCTTCCTGTTCCATCTCCAGTAGCGTCTTGAGACACTCTATGCCTTCTTCCTCCGGGATGACGCCCTCCTCGATGAGCATAACTAAGTGTGCTTTATCGAATTGGTGGTACGCATAGAACGTAGGCCAGTCTGGTGTATACGATTTCCATGTCCGTCGACGATCCTCCTCCATTAAGCGACCTATTCCTGGCCTCCGATAAAACCAGCCATGCCCTCGATTAAGCTGACTCTTTGGAATATGCGACATCTTTCCTATCGTTTTATATTCATCTTGACCCAATTTACATTAGCCTCTTCATACATCTATTAGTAAATTGACATTTATAATTAGCTAGCTAACTCTACAATCTTTGCACTATCCGAAGAAGAAAGAAAATAAGAGTTACCATAAGAGCGTACTTCATCCAACGTTTCGTTATCAATCCCCTAGGCTAGCACGCGCGTTAGATCAACGCGAAGAGAAAGAACGTAAACAGTTAATCAAGAAATGAGAGGAAAAAACCGTGAATAAGCTATCTAGCTATTTCATCTAGCACGCTTGCGATGTAGCGTAGCGGTTGTTGCCTGTCTTCGATGAAAGCTTGGAACATTTTGCGTCCCTCCGCGGTCAATGAGTATACTTCCACGTTATTCCTGCGGGTGGATTTGACGAGTCCGTCGCGTTTCATGTTATGTATCTGGCTGTATACTGTGCCGTGGCTGATTTCGAGGTCGTATGATCGGAGGAGTTTCACGACGTCGTAGCCGCTGAGTCGATTGCCTTTGTACAGTTCGATGAGGAAGCAGATGGGCGCGAGACATCGAGTGAAATTTTTTGTCATGGCCTCCATACCGTTAACACCTTATTTTATTCTCATGGAGTTAGAATGTGTGTACGAATATAACACTTCCTTATGTGGTGTATTGTACCCCTCTCCCCCCACTCCTACCCAAAAGTTAAATAGTCTGAATACGACTAGCTGCGTACCTTTAATTTATTAAAAGCACGCTCGCGCCACATACATTTATGTACATATATGGCCGTATATGGCTGAAAGTGTCTAACCAGGTAAGGATCGGGACAGCATGAAGCGTTCGAGGTTACAAAGGAAAATCGACATCCTAAAAATCGTGGAGGATGAAGAACCTATCGTACCCAATCGAATTGCCGGAATGTCGAATATTAACAGTGTCGATTTAATGGTGATGCTCTCCGAACTGGAAACGCAAAAGCTCGTGACCATCGAAGTCATTGGAAAGCGTCAACGACCTCACAAGCGGCTTGTTTACATAACGGAGAACGGATCAAAGGCCATCCGAGAATATCAATCACTCCGTGGTAAACTAGGCGGAGGCTAACCCGCGCGATTTTCATATATTTTCGAATGAACCAGAGACTGGCTATCTCCTTACAGATAAATTCCCTGTTCAGTTCGCCGGCTGGGTCCAAATGCGATATAAGTAGCGTGGTCTCGAACAATTGGCAGAATCGTAAGAGTTTGCATCATCCAGGGATTCGGCCATTATATTCTCCCAGATGAACCTATTCCCTTCGGCTTCAAAGTCTTTTCTCAATCCGGTAGCCACTCTGCGTTTCAGTTGCAGGTGTTGGTGATGTTCTCGACTCCGACTATAAACCGTACAGGCTAACCGATTCTGCCTCAAAGGTGTCGATAGGTCCTCTCCGCAGAAAAAAACCATTTCACCATCCGGCTTGAGCAGTCTTTTCAAATTGGCCAATGTTGCAGTCAAATCCTGGCCAAAGAAAATCGAATCAATTGACAAAATCACGTTAAAGCGTTTGCCCACTGAATCGAGTTCATCGATGTTTCCCACCTGAAAACACAGTCGGTCTCGCTTGTTCGCCGTGCGTCTCTTTGCCTGAGCAATCGCTTCCGGTATGTAGTCTATCCCCATCACACGAGCTAACGTCTTGTCCGAGATATACTCAGAGATCCTCCCGTTTCCGCACCCAATATCCAGTAATTGTATTGTCTCATCGAGCTTGACCAGATCTAACATCCAATGGAGTTCGTCTACATTACTGAATCCGTGTTGGCTCAAATCCTTTCCATATACGCGTTCACAATATAGCGAAAATGCACGGCTGTTCTCAATTGCTATGTAAAAGTCCTTGTACCAATACCAGATCGGAGGCCGTCTGCGCCTGGCCTGCCGTGCAGCTTGCTGCCCTCTCTTGGTTAAAAGCCACGCGTCACCTTGTTTATAGGCGAGTTCTCTGCGCACTAGAGCATCAAACACCTCTGTCAGATCGAGAGCGAATCGTCTAAAGTAGGCTTGTGCTTGTTTGATGCTTTTGGGGTAAAAGCTGTAGAAATTGTTGTTAGGTGTCTCTATCGGATCATTCAATTCACCCAGGACTATCAAAGCCTGGATTTCACCTTCTCGATACCGGCGATCAACCATTTCCAAATTCTCTTCGATCAAGCAATATATACTTTGAGATACACTTCTATTCCTTGTTCGAGATATCGATCCGACGGGAATTTAAAGTCTTTAAGCACGATCTAACTAGTAAACGACGTCACTTGTAGCTAAAGCGCGCTATAAAGCGAAATGTTGATGTTCTGACCAAATCAATTTGACAATTAAATCTAGCTAGCTTTATCTTTTAAAAACATTGCATGACCTCTTTTTAAGAGATTTGTATCATTCTTGTTTTTTTCGCTAGCTAGAGGTCGGGTTAACTAATAAGCTCAATGATCCTCAGCAACAAATCTTATATCTTTACCAAGTCATCCCAGTATAAAGGTAGACGATATGAAACAAACTAAGGATTTGACGCATCTTTGTCAGTTGGCTATAAAACTCGGCGCTATAGATGCACAGGTAATTGATGCTGACGAGGTCGTGGTTGGTAACTGGGTTAGGATGAAATGCCAATACGGATGCGCGCGTTACGGAAAAAAGTTAACCTGTCCACCATACACTCCGACTCCTGATGAATTTAGGAATGTTCTTCAAGGTTACAGTTCAGCGATACTCTTGCGGTTTGAGCCCCACACGCGAGATGACTTCAAGGCTCCGACCGACGTGGCTACAAAGTTGGAAAGGGAAGCCTTTCTCATGGGGTACCACTCGGCTTTTGGACTTGGTTTCAGTACCTGTTATTATTGTGACGAATGTACCTTAGAGGGATGTATACATCCTAAACTCGCTAGACCATCCATGGAAGCATGCGGCATCGACGTATACACCACCGTTCGGAACGCGGGCTTTAACCTCAACGTAGTTAAGAATCGAGATGAACAGGCAAACTTCTTTGGACTGCTACTCGTCAAATAACCGTAATTAGTCAGCTTCTGAGGTTCAACAATCATTTAGTTAGTTGGAAGAAGTGTTTAGAGATAAGGGTAAATGCCTAATTGATTGGAGAAATTCGCAGCACTATTATTGATGTACGTGAAATAGCTGGCTACATCATGCTTCTCTATCAACAATGATCGGTCATGGAGCTATGTAGCTTCGTTCTTGATAGATGGATAGAGGGAGTACATTTATGCTTCCTTTTTTAGAGAATAGGGTATGAAGCACACGATATCTTTTGAGGGGAAGTCAAAGGAGATAGATGTTCGTTTAATGGATGAATCGTTCATAGTTTATCGGAAGATGTACCAGCCACCCCTAACCCCCGATAACATCGATAAAGTCAACCCGGGGGATTGGGCAGAACACCTGGAACGATTCAAACATAAAGGGTGGCAACAAGTAATTGAAGAGTTCTTTCGAAAACAAATTCGAAGCATAGGGAGTTGCGGTGTCTTAGCATGGGATGGAGACGAAGTCATCGGGAAAATGTACTTCACAACTAAAGAATTGTGCAACAGGTTCAGGAACGGAGGATACTACTGTGTTGAACATGAAAGCATGCCACGGATAATTCAATCCATATCGAAGGAGGAATTGATGCGCCTGTTACAGTCTCCAAGCAAAACGTTGAGAGTCGTCTGCTTCAACGTTGGGCACGCCGATACGCGATATCAAGGAAAAGGCATTGCGTCAACTATGATTGAACTGCTGAAAGAGTGGGCTAGCCAACGTGGTTGGAGTCGGATAGAGACCTTAGCTTACCCTGACGTGGTCCCTTACGGCGCATGGGCGCCTCACATCCTGCGAAGAGGAGCCCTTGAACGCCGTGGCTTCCACGTTTTGGAGGAACGACAGGTCACTGAAAGAGAGAGCGAACACCAGCGTTCGTATCTCGTTCGATACCTCAACGAGGTGGGTCGCATACATCATTCATGGGGACTCGAAGACGCTGAGAAAAGAACATACGACTCATCAGTCATGAAAAACTATCATAAAGAGTATCTAATGGCTTTTGACCTCTGACGTGTATCAAACGATGTGGTAGAGCGAGCTACTAGCGTTTTCCTCGTTTTTTTATCACTAACTCGGAGGTTTGTTTCGTTGAGGTTACAAAGTTGTAGAGCGTATATCAGAAGATGCCTCAGAAGATGCTGGGGGGGAATGCTACCTTTGTTACTTTTGCTAGTAGCCTCTATTTTTTGTCGCTTTATCCAAATCCTTAAGCCAGTAGTACAGACCCCATTCGTGGGGTCGTAGCAGGAAGTGTCTGATGAGGGCCTCCTTGGTTGTTGTGGGCGTCCCCAGCTTAAAGGCGATGAGGTCATAGACCGGATTATCCTTCAGGGGGCGACGGTCACACCAAGCATTGAGGGCGTCGTCGAACGCAGTAATGAGGTCCAGTACACGTTCCTTTGAATAAGCGGTGAGGGGTAAGGCACGCCGCCAATGGCCGCTGCCGATGCTGCTTATGCGGATGTCTTGGTAGCGTAGGTATTTGATATGGCAGAGCGGTTGCTCAGGGGTGTCCAGCCTCCTAATCCATTGCTCCCCGTCAGGGATGTTTCGCGTGATTCGCTGGTCCAGTTCTTTGATGAGGGGGCTGTCCTTCGTGAGGTCGAAGTAGTAGGTGTCGTCATCGTAACGGTACTCATTGAAGCGTTGGAAGGTTAAGCCCGGATCGCCGTGTGCGGCGTCGCCGAGGAGGTGAAAGTTGGTCGCCCATTTCAGGCGGTTGATGAGGACAAACAAGTACCGCCTAAACAAGAGGTCCTGAGCCGAAGTCAACTCCTCACCCATCATTGAATACACCCTCGATACCGTATCAGGATCATAGTTCCCGTCATCGGCTAACGATTGAGGATCACGCCCCTGAAGCTTTCCCTGGATGGCAGCCACATACTCGTTGGCCCTCTGCCACCGCGCGGGGCTAACGTGACAGCAGCTGCGACCCGGACGAGGATGTCCCATGCCAATTGCTTCACACGCAGTCAAGAGGTTAAGGGGGAAGTCGGTGTGAAAGCGACAGCAGGTACACGTTGCCATCAACGCTAGGTCTCTCATGGAGCGGGTGACAGGTTTCCGCAGGCTGGCCTCCATCGCTTCCATCCGTTCAATCCACCATTCTTCTCCGCAAACAACTTCATGAAGTTCTTCCCAGGGAACGTGACGACCACGAATATAACGCCCATTCATTATTTCAACCTCCCAACGCAGCCAATAACAGTGGATTCCTTTGATGTTTTAGAGATGCGCAAGACAATTATATAGATTAAGAAGAACTCGGGGAAAAACGATCGGTGCAATCTAGCTAGCTACGTATAACCTGAGACTATAAAGGCAACTAAACTGGTACTCAGAGTAGAGACAAATAAAACAATCGACGTCTAAAGAATTGGACGCCTTACGATACATAAAACACTAAAGCAAAAGAACATGTAGCAGAATAAGGCCTTTTCGAGAGCGAAGGGGGGGGCATTGTTATATCTGAAAACTTGTTGGAGCAGTCGGAACGCTTCTTCATGGAAGTCACGAACTACTGTAACTTCCGCTGTGACTTTTGTCCACAGGCCATTTCAACGAGAATCCCTCAACACATGGATATTACGCTAGCGAAAAATCTGATTCAACAACTATATGAAGCCGGGTATAAGAACAGTCTTTATTTCCATTTACTGGGAGAACCCCTCCTATATCCACATCTACTTGACTTGATCAACTATACGGCCGATCGAATTCCAAGGAGCATCCTATTCACAAACGGCTCATTACTGACTAATCGGATTATCAGAGCGATCTTTGATTCAGAGCCCTATGAATTAATGATCAGTGTGCAAACCGTTGACGAAGAATCCTTTGAGCGGAGAGGAACGCCCGTAGGTTGGAGGCAATACGTATCACGGATCAGAGATACTGTGAAATATAAGCTCGCTCACGACACGCCGACCCTTCTAAGAATTTCAGTGGGAATGCGGAAAGAGGACTCCCCTTATCCACGAGACAGGTACTTTCCACAGGTAACGCCCTCACGTTTAAGAGAAAACGTCCTGAAACTGCTCGCAGACATACCGGGTCTCAACTCAAATAGTCTGGAACTACTAAGGTCAACAGAAATACCATTCAGCGGTAAACTGGAATTAGCCCCAGACATATCAATCAGTATAAAGCCTATGGGGAACTGGCGAAGAATTTATAGGGACGAGAAAGTGGAGAAGGGGTATTGTCCCCACATCGGAAAAGAGTTCGGTATTCTTTCCAATGGGAACGTGGTTCTCTGTCATCTTGATTACGATGGAAAAAATTCCTTCGCAAATGTGAAGGACGGCAAGCTGTCATCCGTACTCAAAGACGTAAAGGTACAACAAGAGATTGAAGGATTTCGCCTGAAGGGAATAGTCCCGAAAAACTGTCAATACTGCACGGTGCCTACTCAATACTCACAGAATATAGGTAACTGGCTAGCCTTAGCCAGAATATATCACATGCCTTGGCGGTCCTAGCTGACGAAACAGAATCAGCGGGTTTGATGTTCTAATATTAGTACACGGTGTTCTAAAACATGGGTTTATCAGCTTGCTCCGCAGGGTTAAACATAATGAATAGCATCAAGGAAACAAGGGAAATGGGAGCTGAACGAGTAAGATCGGGAGTTCTGAAGGTTGCAGGCTACTTCGTTCCTCTTGTCCAATCGATACCTGCTTGGACGGGCTTGATGACTCTGCCCTTCGCTGGTTACTTGATCACGGTTTTCACTAATCTTCCAGTTAACCTGCCCAGAGCATTATTTGATTTCTTTGTGCCCTTCCTTATTCTGGATAAGGCGGTCATCATCATTGGTTTCTCTATCCTTGTGTACTCTGCAGCATATCTGATGACAAAGAGAAAGGGAGGGTTGGTTACGTCAGGGCCTTACCGGCTGGTCCGACATCCTCAGTATTTGGGTATGACACTCTTCACCCTGGGTCTCACGAGCTGGAGCGTCTGGATTCTAAACAACACTTTTGGCGTCGGATTTCTCAGTCCATCTCAGACTATTGGTGTGTGGTTCGTTGAACTGTTCGCTTATATTCTGCTTGCATACGTAGAGGAACAGCACTTGTCCAGTAAATATGGAGAAGCCTTTGAGGCCTTCAAGAGTCAAGTGCCCTTCTTCATACCGCTCCTGAAGACGAGTAGAGCGGGGCTGGATATTCTCGTTTCCGTAGTACTTCCCGCAGGTCTCTTGCTTGGAGTGGTAGCAATCGGCCGTGTCTCGCCAATCCTGTAGCGCGCGCGTACCAAGACCCCTTGTGATTAGAGCTTAAGGGAACGAGATGAAGAAACGGCTTATCCAAGTTAAACAGAATCCAAAGGCAGAGGCATGCGGAAGAAATATAAGAAAAAATTAATAATAGCCCTGAATGCTTTCCAAGCCATCCACCAATTTAGCTCTACTACAGTATGGCTTTGCAGTCTCAAGTGAGTGAGTGAACGTAGTGTAATAGAGATAATCTTTCAATATTTGACATGCTCTCTTCAAAGTCTCTGGTTCCCCTAATTGAATTCTCGCAATTCGGCTTTGAACCATGAATAATTGATCCCATCGATTAGTGTTTCTATCATGTTTAAGGACATAGTATGCTGTTGGTCGAAAGATTTTCGTTTTTTCATTCTCTTTGAGGAATTGTTGAACAATACCCGAATAGATTGGGTGACTCAAAGATACCCTTAGAAAGTGATTATGATAATCCCGCCAAATTAGTATGTTGCTTTTTTTAAGTTTGACATGTGCGGGAACACGTGGACTATAGGCTACTGCATACAGAAATCGTTCAAATGCGTCTACCGTAGGAAATCGGATGTACTCTTTCGTCAGGTCTTGCATGTTTAGCAATTAAACTAATAGACGGAAGACTAATAAAACTTTATCAGATTAAGCTAGCTAATTTAGCCATTTACGGAGACCATTTACCTAGCTTGGTATTCAGAATGAAGCAAGCTTTTTACACATCGAGTACCCATGATTCGTTCAGTGATGTCGTGTGAAAGTACTAGTGTACTCGATGCCAGGCCGTGAATTGGCTCGTCTGTCAGAGACCTCGAAAAATCGGCTTCGTCAACGCGTGGAGGAGGCAGGAGGCCTCCTAGTTTTCACGGATAATTATGAGGAGGCGGTGCGGGAGATCGTGGACACGGATATCCTCTTCGGGTTTATCACGCCGGAAATTCTAGAGAAGGCGAGGCAATTGAAGTGGATTCAAGCACCAATGTCCAGCATGGGGACACCACGAGGCGAGTACTATATTTTTCCAACGCTCCAAGAAAGCGACGTCGTATTGACGAACATGAGTGGGATCTACAGTGACGTCATCTCGACGCATGTCTTCGCCTTCATCACCAGCTTTGCCCGGGATTTCCCAACGCTGTTCCGCAACCAACATGACCAAGTGTGGGGGCGGAACACGCGAACCATGAATTTACGTGGCACGACGTTGGGTGTAGTGGGGCTGGGTGGCATTGGAAAAGCGGTGGCGCGTCTGGGTGACGCCTTTGGGATGCACGTTGTTGCCGTGGACCCCCATCCTCGGGACGTGCCCCAATTCGTCCAACAGATCTGGCCTCCGGAGCAATTGACCCAGCTACTGCGCGTCTCGGATTTTGTCGTCCTGTGTCTGCCCGCTGCACCGGGCACGGAAAACTTGATTGACGCTGAAGCACTCGCAGCGATGAAGCCAACAGCCTATCTCATCAATATTGGGCGTGGGATCACGGTCGACTTGGACGCCTTAACGCAAGCCCTGCAGGACCAAGCGATCGCTGGCGTGGGCCTCGACGTATTTCCCCCAGCCCTCGAACCCCTTCCATCAGATCATCCACTCTGGACGATGAACAACGTGATAATTACTCCTCATTGCGCCGGATCGGCAACGCCCTCTGACCGACGGATCAACGTCTTCCTCGACAACTTTGGACGCTACCTCCGCGGAGAACCCTTACTCAACCGCGTGGACAAGATGAGTATGATCCGCGATGGAGCTGGCTATGATCTACCGACTAACTAACGGGATCTCCCACTCACGCGCGGAAACTCCACATCAAGCCCACTTAAGACTGGACTAGCTAGTTAGGAGAACCCTTGAATCACATTCAATTCCTGTACCAATTCAGAGAGCCTGCACCTAGGTGGCCTTCACACTCCCTTCCATTTGCCCATATTTACGTAAAAGCTTAAAGTAAGACGAGTAAAAGATAACCAAGCTTCCCACAGCCTTGAACTATGTGAGAGAGATGCTGGTTGAACTCTTCCGCTTTAGTCAATAAGAAAGCATTACTGCTAGAGGCAGGGGCGATCCACCTACTAAACCCAGACCTCTCAGCCCTTGCTGAAAGGCCGTCAGCAGGTCCCGACGCGGGTCTCAAGGGCCTTTACCTCGGATTTGGGCGTCACCGTGTTCGAATGACCGTAGCTCAGAATCCCAGTGAGACCCCGTTTCAACTGAAGCGTGGAGGAGATGGCTATTGTGTTATGCGAGGAGAATCCACCTTCCTGAGGAACGTGACTGTGGAAACCCCCTTCCTTCATTCCCCAAACCAGGCCTTCATAAACCTGGCCTCACCCTGTATCTTCAACTGCAAATTCTGCGCAACCCCAAAGCTGAAGATTAGGTTTACGCTAAGTCCGAGAAAGGTTCTGACATTAATCCGATCCGCTATGAGGAGGGGCGGGGTTGAGGCGGTAGCCCTCACCAGCGGCGTGATCGGCTCCGAGAAGCAGACCATCAGGCTCATGGTAGACGCCGTCAGGCTCATCAGGGAAGAGCTTGGCCACCAAATACCGGTAGGCGTGGAGCCGTACGTCACCAGGAAAAGCTACGTAGAGAAGCTTTACAGCGTTGGTGCCGATGAAATGAAGGTGAATGTCGAAAGCTTTGATAGGGAAATTATTAAGGTGATATGCTCCGACATCGACTATGATAAGGTCGTGTCAGCATTGGAATACTCCGTAGACGTCTTCGGAAGGAACAGGGTGTGCAGCAACGTCTTGATCGGGCTAGGGGAGTCCGATGACACCGTCTTGAATGGTTTGAAGTGGATGGCTGAGAGGGGCGTGGTGGCAAACCTACGACCCCTACTCATCAACCCACTCAGGAGGCAGGACCTCGCTGAGGCAACTCAGGGCAGAGCAGCCAGGCCGAGTGCAGCCAGAATGCTGAAGCTGGCTTTGAGCCACAGATCCATACTGGAGAAACAAGGGTTAAAGACTAGTATGTTCAAAACCATGTGCCACAAGTGCACGGGCTGTGAAATCACTCCCCAACAGGACGTCTGAACAGCACATGCTCACGCCAAAGCACTGTGCAGAGGTCAACGTGATTAACGCTGGGAAAGGGTTCTCTCCAGAGAAAACTCTGGAAGAACTGATGGGCAAACCAACATACTATCTGACCAGATACATTATTGTGAGGGAGAGTGACGGCCGATTAAGATCTGGAGACAGGGCCTCTATCATTGAGGTGAGAACAGAGGGAGGAGACCTTCTGAAGACAGTCGTCGGAGGGAAGGTGTTAGCCCACTCAGATAAGTGCGTGGTCATAGCGGATCCAGCCATAGACGAATTCACATTAAACCAAGTGGTGTTGAAAGCCGTTTCAGCGAGGATAAATGATGAGGTGGAAGCAGTCATACTGTCGGGTAGAAACGAGAACGTGACGTTTGTCTTCCTGGGCGAACAAGACCTGAAGGTACCCCTCAAGATACTGCTGGTCGACACCATCCCACCCAGCCCTAGCAGGCTGGAGGTATTAGCCAGGAGAGCTAGGGCTTCGGAGCAGATAAGTGAACACATCGAAATCGAGAGCTTAAACGTAGACGCCTCTGAGATGGTGAAGGAGGCCTGCAGCGGAGGGCGACTGGTCTTTACGCCATGCCCCATAGAAGAGCCCCTAAGTCATCACACATCGATCACAAGCTTCGCGGATATCGCCGAGAAAGCGGAGAGCGGTAAACCAACACTGAGCATAGACCTCATTGGGTGCTCGCTATCACGAGTGACTCTCAATAGGTTAAAGGAAATCATGGGATTGAGCCTCGAGGTGTCCCTAAGAGACATTTGTCCGCTGCACGCAGCCAGAGAAGTCGCGCCAAGAGTGGATGTGCAGGGCTTCATCGTGAGATGCTGCAAGACAATGGAGAGTCCACGGGCTATCCACGTCCGCGGTAAGCCCGTGATGGTTCTCCCCTGGGCGCCGTCAGTCGGAGACCTCGTGAAGGCTGTTGATGACCTAGTTGGGCTGGTCACACGTTTGGATGTGGTGTGAGACTGATTCGTGTTTGGCGTCTCATAGACAGCGGTGTAGTCGATGGACCCACTAGTCAAGCCATCGATGAGGCCATTCGAGATGCGAGATTGGGGGAGATGGTTCCCAATACACTCCACCTGTACAGGAGAAAGCCGCCTACGGTTTCGATAGGGAGATACCAAAGAATTACGGACGTCGTGGACCTGGAGTATTGCAGAGAGCGAGGAATAGACATTGTTCGCAGAACGAGTGGGGGCGGGACCATATACACGGATTCAAACTGCTTAGAATACGCTGTAGTAGTCGACCAAGGATACCCGGAAATACCGATGGACCTCGAAGGATCCTTCAAAGTCATATGCACTGGAGTAATCACGGCCCTCAAGAAGCTGGGTATCGACGCCTCTTATAAGCCGGTGAATGACGTTCAGGTTAGAGGGAGAAAAATATCGGGTAGCGCCCAAAGGAGAAGGCGTATCCTTCTTCAACACGGAACCCTCCTCGTGGACGCGGACTTTGAATCCATGAGCAAGGCGCTGAGAGGGGGAGACGAGGGAGAGGCGAAGTTGGTGGAGAGGCTGACAACCGTTAGAAGGGAAGCCAGGCGAGTGATCACTGCTGAAGGGGCTTCAGAGGCTCTGAAGATGGGCTTTGAGAAAACCCTATCTATGAAGCTGGTGAAGGGAAAGCTGACACCTTGGGAAGAGGACAGGGTCAAAGAGTTAACCGAAAAGTACAGGTCCAAATCGTGGATTCGAAAAGTCCTTAAGAACGCCCCTAGCTAACGTGGGCATCGCATAGTCCCTAACATACGTTATTTTTTAAACGAGCTGGCTAGCTTAATGATAAGTAACAAAGGCTTTATTTGCGAATCTAAAATTAAAAAAAATAAAAAAGGGGATAAAAAAGAAGGACGCTTCGGTTCGGCCTTAGGTAAGCGTGATCAGCTTGGGATAGTCCATTCCGCCAGCGCTGTGAAGATTAATGTTTACTGATGTCCCAGAAGTAAGAGAAGTATCAGGTTTGTCAGGATCTATGTAAACGAGGACAATGGTTGATTCGCCACTGTCGAGATACTGCTCCTGTACCATGCTGGTTTGCCAATTATCATCCGCTATAGTAAAGGTTGTGGCACCATATCCATCAACTTCTCGATCGTTGATGAACGCATTTAACATAGTAACGCTTCTCGTTCCAGTGTTCTTCAGATAAACCGTTACATTCCAATAGTGGTCTGCTCCTGACACTACTTTCTTACAGACTACATTTTGGATTTCGATTTGTTCAAACTTGGTGTGTTGTCCTGCAATGCCTCCCATCCAGTATGCGACGGCGACGGCGACGGTTATGGCGATAGCGACGAGAATGACTGTTGCAATGACCGGGCTCACGCCTCTTCGACCTTTACTCTTTTTCAGTTTCTTAAGGATACCCATTTTCTCTATTTTCCTCCTTGTAAGGTGTTCTTTAATTACGTTTGATTTGTAAGGGCAATTACATTCTTAAGGAATGTGAAAGGGGTGTTCAAAATGAAATTAAGAATTTATAAGTCAGATTTTAAATTAGACAGCCATTATTGCTTGTTTTTCCTATTTTAGTCAAAAACGGCCTATAATTTCCAAAAACGGATAATATTTTTCAATTATTTTTATCAGCTAAAAGACATGCGTCTCGTATAACGGCTAGCAGTCTTGATCTATGTGAACATCTTTTTCAGACATTTCACTTCACTATTTGGTAACAAGTCTTCTAGGCTTGTTTTGGAAAAGGCGTTATTTTACTTTACCCGCACCCCGAAAGCAAAAAATTAATTGGACACACACCAATGGTCTTTGTACACGGAGACGCCCGAAACATGATCCATCAACACGACGCGATCGTCGTTGGAGCCGGCATCGCAGGATTAACAGCTGCTTTGAAGACCGCTGAAACCTGCGACGTCGCCGTTGTCTCAAAGGTGCATGCAACACGTTCACATTCCGGTGCCGCTCAGGGAGGAATAGCCGCCAGTTTGGGAAACGAAGAAGATGACAGCTGGGAATGGCACATGTTTGACACGGTCAAAGGCAGCGACTACCTGGCCGACCAAGACGTGGTTGAAATCCTGGCTCGAGAGGCTCCGAGAGCAATCTATGTACTGGAATACATGGGCGTTCCCTTCAGCAGAAACAAGGAGGGCAAGATCGCGCAGAGACCTTTCGGCGGCCACACCATAAACTTCGGAGAAGCCCCCGTAAAACGCGCTTGCTACGCCTCAGACAGAACGGGACGCGTGATAATGGATACCCTCTACGATCAATGTTCGGTTCAAGGAGTGAATATTTACAACGAAGTATTCGTTATATCTCTTCTGATATCTGACAGCCGTTGCTGTGGCGTGACAGGATACGATTTAGCCACCGGTGAGACAGAGATCTTTCACGCCAAGGCCGTCATGCTCGCTACCGGTGGCTGTGGAAGGATTTTTCGGACGACTTCAAACGGTTATGCCTCTACAGGCGATGGCTTCGCCCTCGCCATTGATGCTGGCGTTCCACTTGAAGACATGGAGTTCATTCAGTTTCATCCAACAGGCATCCACGGTTTAGGCGTTCTCATAAGTGAGGCTACGAGAGGCGAGGGTGGCGTCCTAAGGAATGGCTCAGGCGAACGCTTCATGGAACGCTATGCACCAACCCTCAAGGATCTGGCTCCCCGAGACATTGTTTCCAGAGCGATTTTAACCGAGATACAGGAAGGGAGAGGCGTTGGCGGTTCTGATTATATTCACTTGGACCTAACAGCCTTGGGAAGACAAAGGTTGGAACAGAAACTCCCCGAAGTAACATCATTCGTAACGACCTACGTGGGCGTCGACCCGAGTGAATCGCCCATCCCCGTAGCGCCTACGTGCCACTATATTATGGGCGGAATCCCAACCGACGGCGACGGCCAGGTTCTGACCGACGAAAAGGCTACTCCGATGCTGGGGTTGTACGCGGCTGGCGAATGCGCCTGCGTCAGCGTCCACGGGGCCAACAGACTCGGATGTAACTCCCTCATCGACCTCGTGGTCTTCGGCGGAAGGGCCGGCATAGCCATGGCAAAATACGTGAAAGAGACAACGTTGCCACAGCTACCGCAAGACGCGGAAGCGACTCTCTCTAGAGGCTTCGATTGTTTACTTGAATCAAATGGAAAAGAACGAGTTAGCGGAATTCGAGGGAAAATGCAGAGGGTAATGATGGAAAAGTGCAGCGTGTTCCGAGATAGAAAAGGCTTGAAGCATGTTTTAGACGAAATCCGTAACCTTAAGAGAGCTTATGGGAACTTGAGTCTTACACATAAAGAGAGAACGTTTAACTACGAGTTGGAAGAAGCTCTCGAGCTTGAAAATATGTTGAAAACCGCAGAGGTTATGGCACTCTCGGCTCTAAAACGTGAAGAGAGTCGTGGAGCCCACCACCGCAGCGATTTTCCAGAACGAAACGACGAATCGTGGTTAAAGCACACCTTGGTCTCCCAAACTAAAGGTCTTCAGCTCCGTTACAAGCCCGTCACCGTCACGCGGTTTCAACCAAAGGAACGGAGATACTAGACATGGAGGTCAAGTTCAAGATCTTCCGTTTCAACCCCAAACGGGATAAAGCGCCGCGCTTCGACACTTTTACGGTGGAAGCCAGCCTAAACGACAGGATTCTGGACTGTCTGAACAAGATTCGATGGGAACAAGACGGCAGCTTAGCTTACCGAATGTCTTGTGGTCATGGAATATGCGGCTCCGACGGGATGACTGTAAACGGAGTGGCCTCCCTGGCCTGTCAAAAACTGGTCAAAGACTACGATCACACCAAGGACATTTTAATTGAGCCCTTGCAGTTTTTCCCCGTTGTCAAAGACCTAGTTGTAGACATGACACCCTTCTTCCAAAAAATGAAGGTCATACATCCGTCTAGTGGAACAGATGTCACTGACGTTGAAGAGGGTAAAGAACTTAAGCAAACCATCGAAGACCGTGCTTTATTTGACGACGCCATAAAATGCATCATGTGTGCCTGCTGCACCTCTTCTTGCCCCGTAGTCCTTAAAGAAGAACCAGAGTTCATCGGACCCGCCGCAGTGCTGCGGGCGCAACGCTACATTTTTGATTCTAAGGTGAAAGATGTCTTGGATCGGTTGAAGATAATGGAAAAGCCCCATGGAGTCTGGAGCTGCAAGAGCTACTTCAAGTGCACCGAGGTTTGTCCCAAAAGAATCAAAGTCACAGAAGCCATTCTGCAAACCAAAAGGAAAATACTCAGGGAGCTTCATCCCACTGGGACTTAGCACGCACGCAATGCACACGCATTTAAGCATTTAGGGCGCCGTTATGCAGACGAAAAGTAAAATACTTCATAAACCTCCACCTTTAAGTGTCAAAGAAGGTTACAATAAATGGAAACTCGACCCGAGGTTGATTCTCTCGGCGTTCGCCAAGTGCCCAAAACCGCTTACTACGGCATCCAAACCTTGAGAGCCATGGAAAACTTTCCTGTGAGCGGTCTTAAGGCGCCTGTTGGTTTCATTCGAGCCTACATTTACGTCAAGAAGGCTGCTGCCATAGCCAACAGGCGTGTCAGGTGGCTTGACCAAAATATTGGAGAGGCAATTGTCAAAGCGTGCGACGAAATCTTAGATGGAAGGTTTTTAGATCAATTTGTAGTCGACGTTTTTCAAGCAGGCGCAGGCACATCATTCAACATGAACGTAAATGAGGTGTTAGCGAATCGAGCCCTCGAAATAATGGGCAAAGACAAGGGGGACTACACAAGTGTGAGTCCAAACGACCACGTCAATATGGCACAGTCAACGAATGACACCTTCCCCACCGCTCTTCACATCGCCGCTCTCCTTGAACTTCAGCGTCTTCTGCGCGAACTCGACAAGCTGGCTGAAGCCTTCGACATACTGACCGGGACGTATGCTGACGTGATGAAGTCTGGGCGAACCCATCTCCAAGACGCTTTACCACTGAGCGTAGGTCAAGTGTTCGGTGCCTATGCGGTTGCCATAAAGAACGCGCGAGACCAGATCAAGGATAGAAGTAAAAGACTGGAAGAGCTGGCCCTTGGTGCCACTGCTGTCGGAACTGGCGCCAACAGCCACCCGAGGTTTAAGAAAATAGCTTTAGCTGAATTAAGTAAGATGACAGGACTGAGTTTGAGGGCGACTGAAAACCCCTTTGAAGCTCTACAGAGCCGAAGCGGAGTAGCCGCCGTGTCAAGTGCCCTCAAAGAAATGGCCCTCGAACTGACAAGAATAGCCAACGACCTAAGACTACTCTCTTCGGGTCCAACAACTGGACTTGCTGAGATTAAACTGCCGCCAGTGCAGCCTGGCTCTTCTATCATGCCAGGTAAAATCAATCCAGTCATGGCTGAATGTATGAACATGATCGCCTTCCAAGTTATTGGTAACGATCTAGCCTTGTCACTGGCTGTTCA
This sequence comes from Candidatus Bathyarchaeota archaeon, assembly GCA_026015035.1. Taxonomy (GTDB): domain Archaea; phylum Thermoproteota; class Bathyarchaeia; order RBG-16-48-13; genus DAOVBJ01. The sequence continues at coordinate 20,035 of JAOZHB010000024.1, forward strand.
GGCGGGACAGCTTGAACTAAACGTTATGACCCCTGTGATGATGCACAACATTCTGCAATCGATCCAATTACTTGTCAACTATATTCCAGTGTTCGTGGACAAGTGTGTAAAGGGAATAACCGTTGACAAGAAAAGTTGTACCTCCTACGTGGAAAAGAATCCTTCACTAGCAGTTTTCCTCTCGCCACACATCGGCTATCTGGAAGCAAGCAAAATCGCCAAACAAGCACTCAAGGAAGGACGCTCAGTCAAGGAAGTCGCCATAGAAAAGAACATTTTCAAGCCAGAGGAAGCGAAAGAAGTTTTCAGCCCAGATTTCATGCTCGGGAAAGTTCGCAGAAGGAAAAGAGAAAAGAAAAATTAATCAGTTAGCTGTGCACGCCGTGCTATTTTAGTAATGCTGGAGACTGTTTAAACACTTACCACTGCACGCAGATTTTTTTTATGGTAATGTCTACTACACCCGAAGAGTTCTATGAAATACTGAAATCTCATGAATTAAACATCTTGTAGATGAGCTCTGCTTTCTTTTTTCCAATCTTGGGAACCTTTTGTAGGTCCGCAACCGAGGCACAGGCTACACTTGAAATGGTGCCAAAATGCGTCAACAGATTTTCCGCGAGACGGTTGCCAATATAGGGGAGGGAGGAGAGGATGTACTGCTTACGATCTTTTACGGGAAGATCGGCCTTTACGGGTTTCATATACCACCTGGCACTGGGAAGTTTATCATTCATTCCAGCAGATTCCCTCTTCACGAGGATTCTCATGAAGGCTTTGAACGCCGTATCATTTTCCACGTGGACGATGGGTGTGTTATATACGTACACGATCTCCAAGTAGGCTCCCATAAGCTGCGACCAATGCACCAACAGATCCCGCTTCGATCTGGCCTTAGCCTCCTCAAAGTAATCTCGAAAGCTTCCATGGATCAGAAGCATCCTTCGTTTCACTGGATACTTCAACACGGTTGTCCTCTTCATCATGCGAAGTAGCTGATCCCATAACCTGTTCGATCTCACCGAGGACAAGAAATCGGGGACCGTCTTCCGCTCAACAACGACCGCCTCAGGCTCTGAGAGGAGTACGTAGTCTCCTATCGGTAATTGAGTGAGGACGACCTCCTCACACACGTCTTCCACCAGCTGCACAATACGCCGCTCCCGATGGTCCACAAGAAGCTTCATTTCAACTCATCCATCCCGAATAATGTAGCGATGATCGAAGAACTACATAACGAACGGGGCTACTTAATAGTGCTGCCCCCGCGCGCGCGCTAACTGGCTAGAGTACGTGCTCAGATTCCTGTTTTATTCTAGTGTTAAAGTGTTGGTTTTTAGTATTGCGTCTTGAAACCGTTCTCGAATTTTGTCAACGGTATACTTACCCTCTCTGTCACGTATAGCGGCAAGCACCACGATATCGATATCCCCATACACTTCGTCGATTCTTACCACTTCGGGCCAATTATAGAGTTCATCGATTATCTCTCTTGCGGGATACTGAGGACGGAGATTTAAATGAATGTAAACGTGTTCTTTACCTCCGTAAACAATTTTTGCCACGTCCTCCGAAGGCACTCGCACGCCAGTGACAGACTCGATGATGTCTTGAACTTCGGGGGGTGAAACGGTGCGGCTGATAAATACAGATCTTTCAGCGATCGCTTTTGTAATGGCTCTGATGGCGTCTTCTCCAATGTCATACTCACTCATCACTTCGTCCATGACGTGTCTGCTCATGATATTGCTCGCGACAAATTTTATCTCTCGGATATCGTTTTTCAGTTTTAAAGGAGGAATATAACCCCCGGGATCCCGTATCTGTTGCGCTTGATGCGTTCCTGCCTGCTCCACTGCAACCTGTGGAGCCAGACAGTCTCTCGACGTATAGTGATCTCGCATGACATCTTTATAGAAATCATAAAGATGCTTCAGACCGTCTCTCCGTATCCCCGTCTTGATTCCGAAGTTGTCTTCAAGATTCGCTACTAGCTCATAAAAATCTGTAATGCCGTTCCTAGCACCGATCCCGCCGATGCTGGTATGCACTTCATTAACTCGTGCATTCTCTTCACCTGTAGTCACGGCTAAAGCATTGCCCAGGGAATTCCCATAATCATTGTGAAAATGCCCGGCAATCTCCACGTCTGAAGTTACGGCGGTTCTTGCCGATCTGATTAATTCTTTGGCCTGTTCATGGGTTAGAAGGCCTGAGGTATCTGGCACGCTAATGACTGTCGCTCCAGCCGCTTCCACGCTCTTCACATATAGCTTGAATCGTTCAAGCGTGTTTTTTGGTGATGTTAACTGGGTAAAATATCGTCCCGCATCTTCCAGCACGGCACGTCTGTATTTAAATCCGTGGTCTTTCAAGAAAAGTAATGACTCGCTCAACCGTTCTAGGCATTCGTTATCAGTCATATTGCCTATCTTTGCTTTTTGTTCTTCGCTGATTGCGAGGAAAACGCCTGCGCCTCGAGCATTAAATTTGGTTGCTAACTCTAAATCAGGTCTGTACGCTCTGAACTGAAGAATAGCGGTCACCCCAATATTCTGAACTAGGTCAATAGCGTCATTTATATCCGGTATCCTTCCCCCTCTTTGTGGATATACCAGGGGGAATTCGATTCTCGACACTCCAATGTCAGCCAATGCTTCTGCAATTGCTAACCGTTTATCTTGATTGTAGAGGATCCCAGGATGCAGCTCACCCTCTCTCAACGTCGTGTCCAATATCGTTACCAGTTCTCACACCGCCCAAGCTAGCTAACTAAAGTATTGCCATGCATTTCCGCTTTCTCTAATTAATCTATTCCTTTTATCATTAAGGTCTTTTCTCATCTCAGCTAGCTAGCCTCCCAACCTATTTATACTGTTAGGTGAATTATGGCTAGCTCGTTGCTTGAAAGTGGAGACAATGAAGAAGGTTCGACTGGGTCAGACTGGGTTAATGGTTTCACGAGTGGGCATGGGCGGCATACCTCTCACACGCCCACCTCTCGAGGAAGTGATTGGATTCGTCAATAGGGCACTGGACCTGGGTGTGAATTTCATCGACACGGCTCTTGGGTACGCGGATAGCGAGGAAAGGATCGGTATCGCTTTGGAGGGGCGGCGTGAGGAGGTTATCCTTGCGACGAAGTCAGGGGCATCAGACAGGCAGACTGCTTTGAAGCATCTGGAGACCAGTCTAGGAAGACTCAGAACAGATTACTTGAACCTGTGGCAGTTCCACGGTATCATGTTCATGGAAGAGTATGATACGATAATGGGTCCGGGGGGTGCCATGGAGGCCGCGCAGGACGCGCTGGATGACGGTCGCGTTCGCCACATCGGGTTCAGCAGTCACAGCCTTTCAGCCGCCTTACAGCTGGTGGCGACAGACAGCTTTGAGACGGTGCAGTTTCCCTTCAACTTGATCTCCAATGAAGCTGCTGATGAGCTGGTTCCCCTAGCCAAGAAACATGACGTCGGTTTCATCGCCATGAAGCCCTTTGCAGGCGGAATGATCAAGGATGCGAATCTTGCTATCAAGTACATACTACAGTTTGACAGCGTTGTGCCTGACTCGGGAATCGAAAGAGCCAGTGAGATCGAGGAGATCGTGGGCATTGTGGACGGTAACTGGGACCTTACACGCAGTCAATTAGCGTCTATTACGAAACTTCAGGAGAAAACGGGTTCACGGTTCTGTAGGCAATGCGAGTACTGTATGCCTTGCCTTCAAGATGTTCTCATACATAGGATTCTCTACCTCCAGCGACTCTACGAACTGTGGTCACCAGAGCGGTTTTTCTCGTGGGCTTACGTGAAAGGGGGAGTCGAGAGTGCCAAAAACTGCATAGACTGCAGTGTCTGTGAGTCAAAGTGCCCATACCAGCTTCCCATACGAGAGATGATAGCGGAGAATATGGAGTTCTACAGAAGAGTGGCGGAAAAACACAGTGACTTGGTAGAGACTGGGAGATAGTACAGAGGAATCAAGCTTATTCAACTACTTTTTTTCTTATTTGTGTGTTTTACCTTGCAGATGATAGCTAGCTAGAACTTGACGATTAACTCGACTGGGATTACATACAGCACTGAAGCTAGCTACTCTGGACTTCCTTGTCAGCTCATAACAAGAAGATGAGGCGTGGATGACGGAGAGTCCAGCACCTAAACACGCGCGTGCTGCTGCTACGAGTTATCAGAAACACATACACAGTTTTCTAAAACTGGAAAACAGCAATCCAACTCATTGTACATGTAGCGAATAGTCATGGACTAAGGAGAATAATACTTAGGGTAATACCATGAGAAGAGGGGATTCCCTGGGTAGTTCTTACTTCAATCCCAATCAGCCCATCGGAGAAGATAAGAGAAAAACCCCACTGTGTAAAAGGGCCGGGAAAAAGGAGAATAATCCCTTTTCCCTTGGGAAACGAATTAAATGGCGTAAGAAGAGCTAGCTAGCGTCTGTTAAATAATCCGCCACGAGATTTTTGTGGCGATGGCTCTTTAAAGGCTTTGAGTTCCATGACGACGTTATCCAGAACTCCTTTGTAGGTCTCAACCAAGTCAATGACCGATATGGGGTAAACAAATATCCACGTCTTGTTAGCATCCGCGAAGGAATGCACGTGTCCATCACGACCCACCTGGATCTTCAAGGACGTCAATCCTTCACCTGTTTCCTCTAAAAGAGTGTTGTACTTTTCAACCAAGTCAACGACCGGTATTGGCTTCATGAATTTCCACGTCGCACTACCGTCTGCAAAGGAATGGACCTGTCCATCACGATCCACCTGGATCTTCAAGGACGTTAAGCTCTCAGCTACTTCCTGTTTATCAGACACTTTGATTAACCACCTAACGCACTTCCATAGGACGATTACCTTATTAAGCGATGTGAAAAACACATTCTAAAAGATCGTATGACTACTGGCTAGGTAATGCCAATCGATATCTCTAAGATAGAACTAACCAAAGATCATTAGCGTGCACGCTAACTAGCTAATGTGTATTCTAGAAAGATCAGGGTTCACCTAGCTTGCTTTTACGTCGTAGCGGGCGCACCCCAATTTTCTTCGTAACCTAGTTTAAAGGTATCCAATGCATCATATCTTATATACACAGAAGCCTACTGACTGAAGCCTGGTGAATTGTTGTGGGAGCCAAGATAAAAGCCATTACAGCCGAAGAAATGTATCGCCGAAGAGGGAATGTGGGTCTCCAAGTCACTGTCTTGACGGAGGATGGGTCGCGAGGAGTGCATATGCCGTCGTCAGGTATCTCTGTGGGGCAGTACGAGGCGGCTTTCCTTTGGGATGGCGGAGACAGATGGTTTGGGCGGGGTGTATTGAAGGCTGTTGAAAACGTTCAAACCATAATCGCGCCTAAACTGGTGGGCATGGACGTTACGCAGCAGGGACTGATTGACGACACCCTGATTAAGCTTGATGGGACACCAGATAAGTCTCGGTTAGGAGCGAACGCCGTCGTCGGCGTGTCCCTGGCTACGTTGAAGGCCGCTGCCCGAAGCTCGGGGCTTCCCCTCTATAGATACATAGGCGGAGTCAACGCGTGCACTCTTCCCTGTCCACGGATAGGGTTTGGAGTCGCTGGTACCTACAGGGATCCAGGGGAAACGAGACTAGCGAAGCCGAGCTACGAGTTGGCCGCTTTTGACGTCAAAACCTTTTCAGAGTCGGTCTACGTTTCCGAGATCATTCGAGCTGAACTCATGGAGCTTCTGAAGAAGCGGTACGGCCCGGTGGTTGCTCGGGGACGAAGCTTTCTCACCGTTGTGAAAGACGATAGAGACGCCTTGGAAGCCATAACCACGGCGGTAGAGAACACGGGCTACAAAGGAAAAGCCGGAATTGTCATTGATTGCGCAGCAGGCTGCTACTATGAAACGGACAAGGAGCGGTATGTGGGCATGTTCTGGGATGACGAGAAAACCCGGGAAGACGTGATCGAGATGTACAAGGACTTCGTAGCCACCTACCCCATCATAAGTCTGGAAGACCCGCTTCACGAGGACGACTTCGAAGGCCACGCCACCCTAACAAAGGAGCTGGGAATTGAGATCGTGGGCGACGACCTCTTCGTGACAGACCCGGAACGCGTCCGCACGGGAATCGAGCTGGGAGCAGCTAACTGTATGGTCTTAAAGATACCGCAGATTGGAACGGTAAGCGAAGCCATGGACGCCGTTCAACTGATGCAGCGACACGACGGCGCCATTAACCCCTGCGCGAGTAGAGGAGACCCCTCTGCAGAGCTGGCGGTGGGCATAAACGCTGGACAGGTACGAGGAAACGCAAACGTCCTGTTACAGATTGAACGGGAGCTGGGCAGGACAGCAAAGTTTCTGGGAAGAGAAGCCTATAAAACACAGCCACTTAGCTAGCAAAGCACCGGCATTCAAAAGCGCCTTTACTCCTTTTTAGCTGACTTCGTACAGTAACCGACGATGAAGAATAAATCACCCAACGAGCTAGCTGAGGGATCCAAAACGCGCGCATAATTCTGGCGATATCTCCACTTGTCGGTGGTTCGAGTCCCACCGGCGCGCGAGAGAGATATCACTCACACATACGACTTAACATTCGCCGCATTGGCACCGCGTATTCCTCTCACTGAACTGAGGTATAGCCCTAACAGGGGCGTCATACCACTCAAAATGCCTGCGGCAAATGCTATGATTAGCAGAACGTAGACAAGTCGCTTATTAATCTTCAATTATTTCACCACGTAGCTAGCTAGTTGTCATTCCAATGAGCCTGCTATCGTATTGTAAAGGTTGTATTTCCCTCTATCACGTATTCTGGATGATGACACGTTACAATGATTGTAAAAATGCCTG
>JAOZHB010000113.1 GCA_026015035.1 Candidatus Bathyarchaeota archaeon
TCACCTTGGGGTGCAATTAAAACATTTAAAAGAAATGTTCTGTTCAAGTATATTCTGCGACTGTACTGAACTCTTACATCTTTCTTTATCTCGTTGGTGTTCGGACTTTTCTGTTTAGTGGATGGCACAATGCTTTTCGTGAAGTAAGTCAATTTAGTGGATGGCGTAATACTTTCCGTGACCAGAGCCTGAAGTTCAACATCACTTTTCGGAAATGTTCTTACTTCTTTCAACATTGGGGCAGTAACTACCCCTCCAGGCGGTATTGGGGTAGTCAATTCTAAGCCAATTTTTGTTTTAGGTGTAACTTTTCCATCTACTTCTGTTTTTTCGTGTTGAAGGAATCTGTTTGACCAAGCAATCCAAAGCAGCAAAATTATAGCGATACCTATAGAACCTATTGTGAAGATAATCCAATCCATAACGATATTCCTCACAAACGTTATTGACTCTATACTATGGTATTCATTATATAAGAAGTTTAAAATATGCACTATCAACCATAAATAATTGGTAAGTATAATTGTTGAATTATTTTCTTATACATTCACTTTGAATTAGATGCTGGATTTTTTTACAATCTATCCCTTAATTTTAACGCTGGAAAGAAGGCGATAATCGGCTAGCGCGCGCACAGTCACGTGGACAAGGCCTTTCTGCCCCTCCTCCAGTTCCTGCAGAAAGAGGGGTTTTCCTTCGTGCTTCTGAGCGAGGGCTACGAAGTATCCATCCAATTCCATGACATCCCCCAGCACATTGACTCGATCCACTGCTCCCGCCTCGAGATGGAGGGGGGACGGCTCACGGGGGATCTCACGGTTTTGAACGAACGCACCTGGGACTACGCTGACCCGTGCCTGGGCTGCTGTATCTGTAAAGTCGATTTTCTCCTTCGGCTCCGCAAACACCATTCTGTCACGACCACGGTGGCCGTGGGAGATGGGGGGTCCGACGCCTGCCTCTTTCGATACGTCGATGTATCCTTCAGCTTAAACCCGAAACACGAGGCCATCTACCACGTCAAAGATCTCGCTGACGTCTTGGCGGTTCTACAGAACGGAAACGGGGCGTCGAGGACTGGCTAGCTAAATCGTCGTCGACATATCCCTCGCCCATCGTTACCCTCTCTCAGACCGGGTTGAGAAGCCACTGCCTCTAGGCATTCGGCGGCTTAGCTAGCGAGGTTGAACAGGAGTTCGCCGGGCTGGATTTCGTCGCATGGCAGATTAATATACGACCAAGCCCGATGAAACCCTAATGAAGGCGACATTATCCTCCTGTACGCTTCGTACGAACCGTGCCTTATCCGCTTCCGAACACGTTGGAGGCTGAATTCCCATGACGGCGACGGCTCTTGACTCCTGGCGTGCCCTCTTCCACAAGCAGGGGATCCACCCGAGACAGGTCGCGATTCTTCAGACCATCGAGGTCGGCTACAACTCCACCGTGTACCTGCTTTCCCTTGATGGAACGGAATACGCTGTGAAGATGTACGCGGAGCGATTCAATGGAACGGACGTGTGCCCCCATGAACGCCGCCAGACCCGGAAGGCGTGGACGTCGATTCCGAATGCTGTGCCCCAGGTCTATTTTTGTTCCTCACACACCGACAATGGGTTCCACCGCGAACTTCTGGTGATGGAGCGGGTGTTTGGCGTCCCTCTCACCCGCGACGTTTTCAACGACCGTGTTTTCGACGAACTGGTTACGGTGTTGAAGCAGCTGCACCGCACCGACGCACCCACGAGCTCAACACTCGATGTACGCGCACGATTAGTTCACTGTCGTGAGGTGTTTTTACGGTTCTTGCAGGACGACGCGGTCCTCGCGCCGGAGCGAGTGGCCAACCACTTCGACGCATTGCAGCGGTATTACTTAGAACGCGAAACGATCTTCCAGCGTCCACGGACGATCGTCCACGGCGATCTCTGGTGGGACAACATTCTCGTCGATGACGGACGCATACGCCTCATCGACTGGTTGGAGTCGAGTGAACAGGAGTATTGTCGGGACCTCGCCCAATTCAAGATTGGCGTGCTCAACGAGGTGCTAGATGCCCCGACCAGCCAACGTTTCTTCGAGAAGATCGTGAACGCCTACCGCGATGAATTTGACGACAACACGATTTTCCAGCGAATCCGATACTACCTCCCCGTAATGTTCTTGGAGGAAGCGTTTTACCTCCCCTTCACGTTTTTTCCGTGGGAGATCAAGTATCGCGAGGACGCGGATGCCTTTCGACGACGCTTCATCGACTACTATGAACGATCCGAAGCGTTCTTCAAACACGAGCAAGAGCCTCCCTAACCCCGTCCACCACGACGCCGTGTCCCCGTTAACGCGCACGCAGCTCCTTCAACCGACCCCACCAGCACCTTTAGTGTCTCCTCTCTTGGTCATCCCTGATTTTGTGTTTTATAAACGGAATTCTAATTAAGTATGGTTCCCCCTTGAATACTTAGGCGTAACCGCCTGTTAGAACGGGTTAGGGTTTGGTGGTATCGATGCCTAAA